>NZ_JRNG01000006.1:0-95723 GCF_000759055.1 Corynebacterium tuscaniense DNF00037
TTTTGTCGTTTAACCCGGCGAAATCATCACCGAGCACTACATCGACACATCCCGCTACTACCAAAAAGCCTACTGGCGAAAAGGCGACCCACCCCTGACCTAAAAACCACAACCGGCGCCTTGGAAAAATAAAAACCAAGACGCCGGTTTGTCAACGATGTAGCAACTCATAGTGTCAACTATGACGCGACTCATGACAGCGCGTCCCCGACAGGATTCGAACCTGCGACCTTCGGTACCGGAAACCGATGCTCTAATCCACTGAGCTACGGAGACAGTGAAACTGTGCAGCTAGTGCACGTGCTGTAGCAGCGCTCTTTAATCTAGCACTCCCCTGCCGCGGTCTCACAAACAGGTCGGTGAGAGAAAAGTGCCAATGCCGTTGACACATCAGAGCCATCGACTTAGCATGGGACTATGCCCCATTTGCGGACATGTCAACATATTTCGACGAACGATTTAAGGAGTCGCCATGACCGACACTCTCACCGGAACGTACGACCTTGACACGACCCACTCCACCATTGGTTTCACCGTGCGCCACGCGATGGTCACCAAGGTCCGCGGGAGCTTCAACGACTTCCAGGCAACCCTGACCGTGAACCAGGAAAACCCGGCAGACAGCAAGGTGGAGGCGACGGTGGAGACCGGGTCCGTCGATACGCGAAACGCTGACCGTGATGCGCACCTGCGCAACGAAGACTTCTTCGATACCGATAAGTACCCGCAGATGACCTTCACGTCCACCTCTTTCGATGTGGATGCTTCCGGAAACGGCACCGTGACCGGCGACCTGACCATCAAGGGCACGACCAAACCGGTCACCCTCGACGTGGAGACCTTTGGTACGGAGGTTGACCCTTATGGCAACACCCGCGTTGGCTTTGAGGCCCGCACCACCATCAACCGCAAGGACTTTGGCATTGACTTTGAAGCACCGCTGAACTCCGGTGGTGCGCTGGTGGGTGAGAAGATCGCCATCGAGATCGACGGCTCTGGCATCAAGAGCGCCTAGTCGGCGCAGGGGGCGTCTGTACCGTCTCCGGCGGCCAAGATGCCCTCAAAGAACCGCGCAATAGCGGAAACATCTTCGGGCGCTAGGTGGTCAAAGACTGCCCGGCGCACCGTCTCCACGTGGTCAGGTGCAGCCTGTTCCAGGTGCTTCATCCCCGTATGGGTGATGCACACCACCACTCCCCGGGCATCGCCCGGGCTTTTCTCTTTAGACACGAAACCACGCCGCTCCATGCGGGTGATCTGGTGGGATGTCCGCGAGCGGTCCCACCCCAACTCGGTGCACAGTTCGCGCAGGCGCAAGCGCCGCCCGTCGGCTTCGGACAACGCAACCAGCACAGCAAATTCCGGGCTGGATAGGTCCGCGCTTTCATTCAAGGCGGTATCGACCACCCGGTCGAGTGTGCGGCGGGCTGCTAGAAGCAACCGCCAGAACGCCTGCTCTTCATCGCTGAGCCAGCGGGGTTCGGTTGTCATACTGGCCAAGACTAGTCAACAGCAAGGTCAGCGCGCGAATCGATCTCGCCCCGGGGGTCATCCCCCACTGTCTAGCGGCGCTCCTTTAATTCCTGGATCGAAGCACTTTTAACAGCTGCCACCCGATCAAACCGTTGCGGGAAACACGTCAAAACAATGACTTGTGAACGCTCCCCTACCTGCGTAAACAGTGCGTTCATCAGCTCAAGACGTGCGGGGTCCGTGGCACCCAGTGCATCATCAACGACCACCGGCATGGCGCCCACATCGTTACCAGCAACCATGTCGGCAATAGCGAATCGTGTCAGCAGCGCCATCTGTTCCTTCGCGCCACCAGAAAGCTGGTTCAGATCAACCGTCGTACCATCCAATGTGCGGGCTGTCACCTGCAGCGACTCATCCAGGGTGAACTCCGTGCCGGGCCCAAAAACACGGGAGGCATATCGTTGCAGGGCCTGGGCAAACGGTGCTGCATACTTGGCGCGCGCCGCATCGCGGTGATCAACTAAGGTGCGGTGCAAGAGCTTCACCGCAGATGCTTGTCTGCGCAGCCTGTCCCGCCGCACCCTCGCCGCCTCAAGCGCAGCCTCCGCCTTGTCCAGAATCTCCGCTTCGCCTTCCGCACTCGTGACCCGGAACCCGAGTTCCAGCTTGCGATCGCGGGCAGCATCGTAGCGGCGTGTGAGGTTAGCCACGCGGTTCGCTGCCCCCGCGCGCAGACTCTCTGCTTGCTCTGGATCCACGGTGGCCACCTGGCTGGTGAGCTCCTCCGCCTCAGCAAGGGCCTGCTTTTCAACGCCAGCGGCTTCCTCCGCTGCGGTGGCGAGGTCAGAATCGCTGATTTTCTCCCGCGCTGCATCGAGTTCCGCTTGGGCAACGTCACGGCTGGCTGTGTGGTTGGCCACTCGCGCTTCGATATCAGCCAGCTTGGCTGCATCCGGCTGGGCAGCAAGTTGTGCAAGTTCAACTTCCAACACGTGTGCTGTTTCGCTGGCTTCTTTCTCCTCCGTGCGGGCAGCCTCAAGCGCCGCATCAGCCTCCTCAACACTGAGGATGGCAACACCATTGCTTTCAGGTTCATCGGAAGACATTCCGGCGAGATCGCGCAGCCGTGTCAGCTCCTGGCGCAGCTCATCTGCTTCCCTGCCGCGGAGGATGCTGGCACGGCGGGCGCGGTGGGTGGTGAGCGTGGCGGCAAGGTCCCGGTGTGTGTCGCGAAGCTGACGTGCATCTTCCAACGTGTCACAGCCAGCGGCGTGCAACGTGCGTGCGAGTTCAGCTTCTGCGTCCTCAACAGCATGGGACGTATCCGTCGTGCCGGGGGCAGCACGGTACGTCAACGTGACGTCCCCAATGGAGAGTTGGACGCCATCCTGCAGGGCGAGGGACTGGGCTCGGTCCCCTACTTCGACCTCGTCCCCATTAACGGTGATGGTGGTCGTCTTCGCTGCGGTGAGATCAATACGGGCCGCTGTGGCGTCAAGCAGCCGCTGTTGCAGGGCGACATTCTGGCTCGCGCTCTCAATGGCACGAACGTCATCGTCCGTGACGGGTCGTGCTGGCGTGGCTGCCAGGACATCGGCAATCTCTTTTTCCACACGGTCTAGCTCACGGACTTGCTCTTCGACTTCGCCGATGCGCTGCGCCGCGAGGGCGAGCTCGCGAGCATGTTCGCGCTCTGCGGTGGTGGTGCGGGCAGCGGCTAACACCTCACGTGCTCGGGTATGGGCAGTTTTCTTCTCCGCAATGCGTGCGGATTCGGCCTCTGCTTTAACCCGCGCGGGCTCAACAAGTGCCTCCAGTTCCACGAGTTCGACTGCGGCTTTCTCTGCACGTTCGGCCAGGGCTGCGCGGTGCTCAAGATCAGTTTTCGCTCGCTGGTGATCCGAGGTGGCGCGCTTAGCTTTCTCCTGTGCCTCAGTCAGCTTGCCGGCGACCTCTCGCGCGGCGGCTGCTTCCGCTTCGCGCTGTTCGAGTTCCTTCTCCGCATCAGGAAGTTCCGCGGCGATCATACGCATCTCGTGTTCACTGCGCGCGTATACATCCACGTCATCCTCGTAAGCAGCCTTGCGTGCAGTAGATTCACGCACGGCCTCTTCAGCCGCCCCGACCGCGGCATCCGCCTCTTTGAGGCTTTGTTTCTCCGCGCCCGATTTCGGGGAGAAGAACTTCTCATATTCCTTCTGCACTTTCTGCATCAGGCCCGAATCGTCGAGGGTGTCTGCCCCAGCATCCGTTCCCGTCTGCTCCAACGCGCGGGTGAAGGAGGGAATGCCAGCAGCTTCGATGACGTCGGTGAAGGAGCCTTGGCGCATAAACAATGCGTCGAAAAGCTGCTCATCCACATGTTCCTCGAGGATCTCCCGCAGGCGGTTGTGGGCCTGCTCCCCTGTCAATTCCTCACGCTTCGGCGCGATGATTTTCAGCTCGGTTTTTCCCTTGGCTCCTTTAGCAAAGCTCTTGTGCACCGTGAAGGTATATGGTCCTACCGTTGCCCCGAGCTCTACAGACGGGGTTTCATCGCGCCCAATCGGGTTCAGCGCACGGATATTTGCCGCGGTGGATGTGTGCTTGGCGGTGAGCACCGCGTCAAGGGCGTCGAGGATCGTGGACTTGCCCGCCTCATTATCCCCGTGAATGAGAACCACGCCGGTGTCCGGTAGATCCGTCAGGGCTAGATGTTCCACGCCACGCACATTGTCAACGACCAGGTTGTGGATACGCATTAGTTCGCCTCCTTGCTCAAACGGAACAACAGGTTTACCGCATCACGCGCGGCAGTTTCACCCGCTGGGGCGTCAGCAGCGCTGGTGATGAGCTCCGTCATCGCATCACGCGCATAACCCGTGATGGGGAGAGCCTCAAGTTCCTCATCGCTGGGTTCTAGGTGGAGGTCCATGATCCGCTCGCGCTCAAACAGCGCACCGAAAACGTGCTCCCTCTCTCCCAGACCGGCTTCCAACTCTCGGGTGGCCTCCAACCCCAAGGTGCCCGCCAGCGAGTACTTCACCACCGTGCGACTCTTCTCCGGATACGCATCCAACTCAGCCAGCACGTGCTTCACATCCTCACCGTCAGCGACATCCCAGTGCAGTGCCTCAAAGGTCCACTCACCCACCTGATGTTCGCTCACCTCGATGTCGTGCTTATCGACGTCCACCACCAACGCCTTCCCCGAATTCACTTCATTCCCGGCCACGTTCTCCCGCCGGTCATGAAAGTTCGTGGTCTCCGGCGAACCAGAGAACCAGATCCGGCCGCTGGAGCCGACGGGACCTGCGGAGTGGGTATCCCCCAACGCCACGTAATCAATCACACCGTCTTTCAACGCGCGTTCCATATTCGGAAGTGAGAGAAGCACCTCCGACTCGTCCCCACTGCGCCCCTCTGTCTGGCCGTGAGCAACAAGAATGCGAATAGAGGAGGTGGGCTCCAGCCCCGCAATGGCCTTGGACGCGAGATCCTCAGAGGCATAGCGTGCCAGTAGCGGCGCACCGACAATCTCCACCCCGGGACGGTGCTCCACCGGAGTGCTATCGCGCAGAACAGTGATGTTGGCGCGCTCGTCTGCTTTCTCCATGGCAGCGCCAGGTACTAACGGGTCATGGTTGCCTGGCAACAGGTACACCGGCACCGGTAGCGCGTCAATCGCATCGAGAGCACGGCCCATCGTGCGCTCACTCAGGGCATTGGCATCAAACACATCGCCGGCGACAACGATGAATTCCGCTCCTGTTTTCACGGCGAGGTCGCCGAGGCGGGTGATGGCGCGGAGCCGAGAGTCGTCGAAACGCGATTGTGCCTCCTCATTGAGAAACCACCGCGTCATTCCCAATTGGAAGTCCGAAGTATGGATGAAAACAAGCCCGTCACTCATGCTGTCCACTTCTATCAAAGGGGTGCGACACGCCACCGTAAAATTCGAACATGCGTGCGCTAACTCCGCGTTAGTGCGTCATACAGATCCTCCAGATCTGACACCGCTCGCAATTGATCAATATTGGTAAAAGAAATCGTCTGCATGGCCTTATGCAGCAAATCCAAATCCGAATCCTCAATCATCGGAGCAACCTTTGGCTGTGGTAGATCCGGCAACTCATGGCCCGCCCAGAAGAATTCCGAGCCTTCCGCCGCGGACGCCATTGCCCGCTGCCCCGCTGTTTCGCGCAACTGCTGATCCAGCGTGTTCACGTCCAGGTTGCGCAGGCGGAAGACAATGCTCGGATCTGAATCCACCAACTCCGCCGCCTTGATGGATACGGCTACGGCGTGCTTGCATACATCGGAAAGATCCGGGCAATCACAGCGATAGCGGAACCGCTCACTGTGACTGGCAAAGAGGATGTCTAACAAACCCCGGTCAAATGTGCCCCGGCGCGCCCGGTCCAACAGCTTCGGCTGGCGCGTGATCATGTCCAGTGCCTCTGCAATTTCCGGGCCTTCGCGGTACGGGAGGATGACTAGCACGTTGAAGGGCTCGTTTTGTGATCCCGCAACGGTGCCAGTGAATCGCCCGCTTTCCACGCGGACTTCCAGCACATTGCCACCATCTGCATATCTGCGTCCTCTGCCAAAGCGCCCCTGGTCTGTGGCGCGTGCAGCCGCATTCACCAACAGTTGGGCCGGGTCGCTGTACTCCAACTCGGTCGACTGGGAGGCTCGCGTTGATCGCTTCGCCCGTTTGTTTCGGATCTGCTGCGCTTCTACGCGCTCATCAACAAGACGGTGCGTTTCTTCCGGGGAATTCACCTTCTTGCGCTGGTTGAAGTTGACCCAGGTAACATTGTCTTCGTGTGGTCGTCGTGCCATGGTTTACTCCTTTCCCCCATCGCGGTAACTCATCAACGCAGCCAGATCCTCCGTGTCTAGCTCCGTGATCCAGCCTTCACCTTCCCCAATAACAGCACCAGCGAGCTGCAGCTTGCCGTCCAAGATGTCCTGAATGGATTCCTCCATCGTCCCGCGCGTGATCATCTTGTACACCTGCACGTTACGGTCCTGCCCGATGCGGTATGCACGGTCCGTGGCCTGGTTTTCCACCGCCGGGTTCCACCACCGGTCCATGTGAATGACCATGGAGGCCGCAGTGAGGTTCAAACCGGTGCCGCCGGCGCGGAGGGACAAGATCATCGCCCGCGGACCATTCGGATCTTGGAATCCGGCCACCATATCATCGCGCGCTGTCTTGCTCACCCCACCATGCAGGAACGGGATCTCCTGCCCGAGCCTGTCACTCAAGTACGGCTGCAGAATGTCACCGAAAGCCTTGTACTGGGTGAACACAAGCACGCGCTGATCCGTCTCCACCGCTTGATCAATGAGCTCCATGAGCATGGCCACTTTCCCGGACCGGTGTTTGCCTTTCTCCGTCACCGGGGAACCATCGGCCAGGTAGTGCGCCGGATGGTTACAAATCTGTTTGATGCGCGTGATGGTGGACAACACAAGCCCCTTACGCCCAATTCCAGTGCGGCTTTCCAGCTCTTTCTGCATGGCCTCCACCAGCGCGGTGTACAGCGCAGCCTGCTCATGCGTCATATCCACCGTGACCACCTGCTCGGTCTTCTCCGGCAGGTCCTCCACGATCGCCGGGTCCGACTTCAGGCGGCGCAGCACAAACGGCGCGGTGAGCCGTTGCAGCCGATCCTGCATGGCATCCGCCAGTTCCTCGTCCCGGCGCGATTCAATCACCTTGGCAAAGTGATTGCGGAAAAACGCCTGGGAGCCCAGGATGCCGGGGTTTACAAAATCGAGGATGCTGCGCAGTTCCGCCAGTCTGTTTTCCACCGGCGTACCCGTCAGCGCGATGCGGTGGCGCGCCGGAATCGCACGCACGCTTTTCGACGCCTTCGTTGCCGCATTCTTAATCGCCTGCGCCTCATCCAACACCACGTGATCCCAGTCCACCTGGCCAAGAGTTAGGTAGTCACGGCCGGCGACGCCGTAGGAGGTGATGAGGAGGTTTAGCTCCCCAATCCACTCCACGAGCTTGTCCCCCTTCAAGCGATTGGAACCGTGATGAACACCGACCTTGAGGTCCGGCACGAAGCGTTCAGCTTCCCGCGCCCAGTTGCCCACCACGGAGGTGGGTGCGACAACGAGCGTGGGTCCGGTCTTCTCCTTCTTCTCCGCTTCCACTGCGAGCAAAGCAAGCAGTTGCAAGGTCTTGCCCAACCCCATGTCATCAGCAAGCACAGCACCGAGCTGATTGCGCGACATGAAGTAGAGCCAGTCCACTCCCCTGCGCTGGTAGTCACGCAGCTCCGCATGCACCGTTTCCGGGATCTCCTGGCGGGTGGGGGCCGGCCGGTCCGTACCGCCGATGAGAGCTTGCATCCATACCGGGGAGTGAGCATCCCCGATGATGTCCAAGCCACCACCGTCGTGCTCCGTGGATGCTTCCAACGCCAACTGGCGGAGCTCTTCGGCGGTGATCAGACCTGAGTCCACTTCCTTCTTGTTCAGGGACTCAATGTATTTGCGGGACTTAGCCAAACTGCGGGTATCTGCCAACACCCACTGGCCGCGCAAATTGATCAGCCCGGATTTGGAGCTGACCAGGCGGCGCATCTCCAACTCAGTGAGCTCCGTGTCCCCCAGCGCCAGCTTCCAGTCATAGGCCACCAGCTGATCCACACCAAAGCGGCGTACGGCCCCCGGATCACCCGCATCCGGGTCAGATACCGTCAGCTTTGCCGTTGTTTCCATGCGTTGCCAGGCAGCCGGCAGCATGATCTTCACGCCATGTGCGCTCAACAAGCTCGCGGTGGTGCCCACCAAGCGCATGATCTCCTCGGTGGACAAGTAGGAATCCCAATCACCATCACGCTCAGTTGTCGGCGTGAAAGGATGGCGCGGATGCTTATCCGGGTCCAACAAGTCAGTGACAGTCACTGCCTTACGCAATTGGTCCCGCAAACTCGCCAAGGAGGCCCGATCTAATTCGCTGACCCGAATCGGGCGCGGAGCATCCCCACCAGCACGCACCTGCGCGCGAACAGGCCACTGCAGGACATTGGATGTGGTGGGTATTTCGGCGGGGTCCCCCGCGTCGTCGATAAGCTGCTCATCGACGGGCTCCTCCACGATGAACACGAGCTGCACATTGACCGCGGTGATAGACCCGTTCCACTGCGCGATCTGCTTCGACACATCCGAGCCACCGCGACGCAATGCGGATGACGTGAGCAGCGCCTCCGCGAAATCATGCCAGGGGTACACACGGGACTGCTCACGCTCATCGGCGAGCAACGCGGTGGCGATCCAATGAACCAGATTAGTGGCCACATCCTCATCCAAATTCATGTTGTTCGCGGTGATCACACCCGGCGCGGCAGCAATCATCGCGGCGAGCCACCCGCGCTCTTCCAATCCCGTGCCCAGCTTCCACTCGGGGAACCACAGACCCTCAATGGGGCGCACGTGAATGCTCACGCGCCCGGCGCGCACGAAGCGAATCAAGCCGTTGTACATGCGGATGATCCAGTACAGATCCGGCGCGATGGCCTCCCGCTGCGCGGCTGTGGCTGCCGGGGAATTCTCATCCAGCATGGCCACGGTGCTAAGGAACTGTACTGTCTCTGCCGGTGAGAACGCCGCTGTAGGAACCTTGAGCTGCAGCTGCTTGCCCTTCGGAGTTTGCAGTTTCACCGAATCACGGCGGCGGAAGCGCGTATCCTCTAAGAAACTTTCCACCACGGCAGGGAACGTTCCTTCAGGCACCTGCGAGGGCATCACAATCTTGTGTCCCTCCACACGCTCAACCCACAGGTTGAGACCTGACCCGGGCAACCACAGGCCGTGCAGAAGGAATTTAGGCATAAGGTCTTTTCTACCACTGCACCGCGACACTGACCTCCCCAGCATCAATTCAGAAAAGAGCCAGTGACCCCGCCCACACCCTGCGTGCGATATTCTGACCACACTTTCCGCCTGCCAGATGACAGGTGTGACATTTTCTCTTGCCCACTATGCAGATCTACGCAGAAAGGACGTGCGCATGTCAGATAACACCTGGATCATCATCGCCGTCATCACCTACTTCGCAGTCATGCTCGGCATCGGCTACTACGGCTGGCGCAAAACCACCGCCTACAGTGACTACGTCATCGGTGGTCGTGACCTGCCCGCCTTCGTCGCAGGTATCTCTGCTGGCGCATCCGACATGTCCGGCTGGCTCCTCATGGGTCTGCCCGGCGCCCTGTTCGTCTCCGGTATGAGCGAACTGTGGATCGTCATCGGCCTCTTCCTCGGCACATGGGCTAACTGGCAGTGGGTGGCCCCACGCCTGCGCGCCTACTCCGAGGTGGCCAACAACTCAATCACCCTGCCCAGCTTCTTTGAAAACCGCACGCACGATCAATCACGTGCCCTGCGCGTCATTGCCGCCCTGATCATCATTTTGTTCTTCACCTTCTATGTCTCCTCCGGCATGGTTGCAGGCGGCCGCTACTTTGAGTCCACCTTCCAGGGCGACTACGCCTGGGGCTTGCTCATCGTTGGCATTATCACGGTGATCTACACTTTCATCGGCGGCTTCTTTGCAGTGTCCTACACCGACGTTGCGCAGGGCCTGCTCATGTTCGCTGCCCTGGCCGTTGTGCCCATCATGGCGCTGCTTGCCATTGATAACCCCGGCGATATCTTCTCCTACCCCACCAACCACGCCTACGGCCCGTGGCCGGAGGGCAACCCGGACTTCTTCAACTTCTTCACCGGCGTGTCCGCCGCCGCTATCATCGGCAACCTGGCGTGGGGCCTGGGCTACTTGGGCCAGCCCCACATTGTCACCCGTTTCATGGCACTGCGCAGCCCAGCTGAAGCCCGCTCCGGCCGCAACTCAGGCCTCATCTGGGTGGGTGTCTGCTTCCTCGGTGCCATCTTCACCGCCATCATCGGAGCGAGCTTCTTCGGTCAGACGGCAAACTCCGTGACTGACCAGAAGGGCTTTGAAACCATCTTCCTGGACATGACCCGCATCCTCTTCCACCCACTCATTGCTGGTCTGGTCCTCACCGCGGTTCTGGCCGCCATCATGTCCACCATGTCCTCCCAGCTGCTAGTCACGTCCTCTGCGCTCGTGGAGGACCTGTTCAAGGTCTTTTCCAAGAATGCCCCTTCCCAGGCCACCCTGCTCATCGCATCCCGCACGATGGTCATTCTCGTGGCCGTCCTGGGCATGGTCATGGCCCTCAACCCGTCGGATACCATCCTCGGTCTCGTCGCATTCGCTTGGGCCGGCTTCGGATCTGCGTTCGGCCCTGTGATCATCGCCTCCCTGTACTGGCGTCACCTCACCGCGCAGGGCGCCATGGCAGGCATGATCGTTGGTGCCCTCACCGTGTTCATCTGGGGTTCCCTGCCCGCCACCTCGGCGCTTATCTACGAGATGGTTCCGGGCTTCGCCTTCGCCACCATCGCCATGATTGTGGTGTCCCTAGCCACCAAGCCTTCTGCCGAGTCTGAGGCTGAGTTTGACCGCCATATCAAGATCATGGACTACACAATTGCGCACCCGGAATCCAGCTTTGAACAGGCAATCTCCAACATTTCTGTGGCCGAAGGGAACCAAACCGGCTCTGGCGCAGTCTAAGGAGGTATGAAGCCCTTCCATATTTATCTCGGGGCACTGACCGCACTCACGCTTGCGGTCGTGCCCCTTCCGTATGTCCACACACCGCCTATCGACGCCACCTTCACCCTCCCGTCTCGCCCCACCGCCCCCGACTACTCCCGGGCACAGTTCGGCGACGGCTGGGCCTACCAACCCACCGGCTGCACCACACGCGAAACAGCCATGGCCACTGCCTACAACCAGCCCACCTGCTCCGTGTCGTACACCCAGTGGGAACCAGTGACCATCACCGACCCCTACACCGGCGCTCCGCTTCCGCCCGCCGACGTGGAGCTCGACCACCTCTTCCCTCTCCGCGCCGCCTGGGACATGGGCGCCCACTCCTGGCCCGACGAGAAACGCCTCACCTTTGCCAACGACCCGGCCAACCTCATCGTCACATCCTCTACCGCCAACCAAGCCAAGTCCGACAAACTCCCCAGTGAGTGGCTTCCCACCGCCCGGTCCTACCGCTGTGACTACTCCCGCCGACTCGCCGCCGTAGCCAACGCCTACGACCTCCCCGTCACCCGCGCCGACAAAGCCGCCATGCGCCGGGCCTGTGCCACCCTTCCTGCTTTGCTCGGGCTGCCGGCACTGCCGTTCTAAAAAGAGAGAAGCCCACCGATGCCGTCGCGCCCCCTCATGTCACGGGTGAAGGATTTTACATGTCACTGAAAGTAGATTTTTAAACCCGCAGGTTGAGGTTTTCTTCTGCCTGATAGTTACAGCCGCAATGTAATATTTTTCAGCGCTTCCACGCGCTGAACCCCAACCACCGCATGCAAAAACCGACTCACCCCGTAAAGTGGTGACTCATGAACACCTTCCTCATTTTCCTACACGTCGCCGCCGCGATCATTCTGATCGGCCCCGTCATGGTGGCCACGTCCGCTTTCCCGAAAGCAGCCAGTGAAGCCAATACCGGTGACGCCCACGCTGTCGGTCGCGCGGCGTATCTGCACCGCATCTCCACCACCTACGGTTTGATCTCACTGCTCGCGCCGCTCCTTGGTGCCGCGGTGCTGGCTTTCGACTTTGAAACCTACCGTTCCAACTACTTCCTCCACACCGCGATCGTCCTGTCGGTGCTGGCCTGGGGTTTCCTGTTTGCCATGGTGATCCCGCAGCAGCGCAAGATCGTGGGCTCCCTGGGTGCCCTTGACCCTGCGGAGGCTGACTCCCGCGATGTTGCCGCCAATTTCGAGTCCGCCCGCGTCAAGGCTGCTGCCGGCGCTGGTATCTTTAACCTACTCTGGGTCCTGGTGCTCATCTTGATGTTCCTGCCGTCCCCGGCTTAACCCCTCAGGCAATCCCGCCCAGAAGCAACAAACAAGGGCGCCACCCCACATCACTGGGATGGCGCCCTTTTCGCGCTGTCAGTTGGCGGCGCTAGTCCCGCCAGTCACGCTTCCCGCGACCCTTACCCCGGTAGCCACCGCGACCACCACGGCCGCGATCATCCCGGTTCGAGCGACCACCACGGTAGCCACCGCGTCCACCACGGCCACCACGGTCACCACGGTCACGCGACGGCCCACCAGTGTCCGGCTGAATGTTGATCAGCTGGCCGGAGATGCGGGTGTCCTTCAGGCGGTCGAGGACGGCACGGTCCATATCCTTGGGCAGTTCCACGAGCGTGAAGTCACCACCAATGGTGATACGTCCGAAGTCACGGTTGGTCAGGCCACCTTCGTTGGCCAAAGCTCCGACGATGGCACCCGGACGCACGTGCTGGCGCTTGCCCACGTCGAGGCGGTAAGTGTCAAAGTTAACGTCATCATTGTGGAAGCGCCCGCGGCCACCACGATCACGGCCCCCACGGCCACCACGATCAAACCGGTCACCACGTTCGCGGTCACGGCGGTCATCACGGTCCCAACGCTCACGGTCACGGCGATCGCGCTTGTCCTTCGGCGGCTCCTTCATCAGGAACTCGTCGCCAGAGGTCTGCGCGGCCAGTGCGGCAGCGATGTCTTCCATGGGCACGTCATGCTCTGTGGAGTAGCTGCGCACGAGTGCGCGGAACAGGTCCAGCTGGGCATCTTCCAGGGACTCGGTGATGGAATCAGCGAATTTGGACTTGCGCGAGTCGTTGACCTCATCAACGGTCGGCAGCTCCATCTCCTCGATCTTGGCGCCGGTCACCTTCTCAATGGAGCGCAGCATGCGGCGCTCACGCGGGGTGACAAACAGGATCGCCTCACCGGTACGGCCGGCACGGCCGGTGCGGCCGATGCGGTGGACGTAGCTTTCGGTGTCGTTCGGGATGTCGTAGTTGAGCACGTGGGAGATGCGCTCAACATCCAGGCCACGCGCGGCAACGTCGGTAGCAACGAGGATGTCCAGACGTCCGTCGCGAAGCTGATCGACGGTGCGCTCACGCTGCTGCTGAGCGATATCACCGTTGATAGCTGCTGCGGAGAATCCGCGTGCACGCAGCTTCTCGGCGAGCTCCTCGGTTTCGTGCTTGGTGCGCACGAACACGATCATGGCCTCGAACTCGGTCACCTCAAGGATGCGGGTGATGGCGTCGAGCTTGTTGCGGTGCGCGGTGAACAGGTAACGCTGCGTGATGTTGGTGTTGGTACGCGTCTTTGCCTTGACAGTGACCTCAGCAGGATCGTCGAGGTACTGCTTGGACAGGCGGCGGATACCGTTCGGCATCGTCGCGGAGAACAGCGCCACCTGCTTCTCATCCGGCGTGTCCTCAAGAATGCGCTCCACGTCTTCCTGGAAGCCCATGTTGAGCATCTCATCGGCCTCATCGAGCACGAGGAAACTCAAGTCAGAGATGTCCAGCGAGCCCTTCTCCAGGTGGTCGATCACACGACCAGGCGTACCGACGATGATCTGCGCACCACGACGCAGACCGGACAGCTGAATGCCGTATGCCTGGCCACCGTAGATCGGCAGCACCGAAATGCCGCCCAGGTGGTCAGCGAAAGACTGGAAGGAATCAGACACCTGCAGCGCCAGCTCACGCGTCGGCGCAAGCACGAGGGCCTGCGGATGGCGGGCCTTCTTATCGATGCGCGCCAGAATCGGCAACGCAAACGCCGCCGTTTTACCCGTACCGGTCTGCGCAAGGCCGACCACATCGCGACCTTCCATCAGCAGCGGAATCGTCTGCGCCTGAATCTGCGACGGCGTTTCAAAGCCGACCTTCTTCACCGCGTCAATGACATCGCCCGGGAGGTCAAGGCCATCGAAGCCGCTTGTCTGCGTCTCCTCGTCCGTCCCATTCCCCTCTTCCTGCAAGGGCTGAGAGTTCTGAGCAGACTCAGAGGACTCCGAGCCTTCAGAGCCCTCAGGGTTCTTGGTGTTCTCGTTGTTTTCAGTTTCTTCGTTCGCGCCGGCCTCAGTGCCGGCCCCCATCTCTTCCCCGGCTTCTACCGGGGGCATCGCCTGCTGGTCTTCAGCGGCGGATTCATCAATAGTCATCAAGAGCAGAGCGTACGCCACCAGTGGCGCTATAGCCATTTCCCTCAGCTGGAACACACATTAAGTAGCACGCACTGTATGCGTATGCGTTCCGCCTCGTTCTTAGTTCCCTTCATGGGGCTTGGCCTCGCTGATTGTTCAACGATGAAAGAATCCGATTCCAGCGCCTGAAATAACAGTTGTAAATCAGGAAGCTACAGAGCTTGACGACGAGAAGACGCATTGACCTGCAACGCCCCTGAAGACGTGATGTCGCAATACATGTTCATCGGTACGCGCCTCGACTCAGACACCGCCACAGTGGACCTCACCGGAGGGATGGAGCTGCGTCGCGGAATTGGTCTCCGGCGGCATCGAAGTTAATAACGGCAATCGTCGCCCACATTGCTGCGCTGGCACCGGCGATAACTCTGCGTCTAAAGGCTCCGGCTCCGCATCCCTGATTGCAACAGGCGTTTCTGCCTAGACTGTGTTCTTATGCGTTTGACTCGTTTCACTCTTGCTGCCATCACTGTCTCTGGACTCGTCTTGACTGGCTGCTCCCCCAATGAAGAGATCGCCGAGCCATCGATGACAGCTACCCCCAAGGCATCCTCTGAGACTCAGCCAGAGACTCACGAGGAGAAACCCACCGATTCCACCGACGAGCCAGCTGAGGAAGAAGCCGAAGATACCAACAACGGCGGCCTCGTTCCTGCTGGCACAACCTGCGGGGAGGTCCACTCGCTCGCAGACGGCAGCCCTCTCGCTGTAGTCACCCTCGAAGATGGTTTTAGCTGCGATGAAGTCATGACGATATTTAGCGATTACATGTCAGACTCCCCCACCGGTACTTCACCACAAGGCTCCGGCGCTTTCTGGGAGGCCCCGAATGGCTGGATCTGCGGCGGCAACAACTTCCTCTTCCCCGGTGACGGGGAATACAAGCTCAACAAGTACCCATCTTGCGGCCCAATGCACAGCCAGTCAGGCGTCGTCGCCGTGCCCCCGGAACGCATTGGCGAGCTTCCCGTTTAATTCCCGGTCCACTGCCCTACGATGAAACGCATGCCAAAGCTTATCGACGTCACCGGCGCCGTCAACTAACTGTTCTACGGGTTTCTTCCCCCGATGCCTGGTCACCAAAACCGCAATTTGTTTCAAACTCAACCCCTTTCCGTGGCAAACAATTGTAAGATGTCACTCCGGGATTTGATTTACACGTCAACCCTTTAGTCATTTTCTCTGTGCCATATGAAAGGACGAACATTGAGCACTCCATACTCAAACGACGGTTTTGATCCGAACGATTTCAGTCAATCAGGAAATCCTTATACAACAGGCAGCCCCGCCTCCGGTCGCACCGGCCAGACCCCTTATGGGACCCCTCCCCCTCAGCCAGTGCAGAAGAAGGGCGGGTGCATGAAGTGGGGGCTCATCATCGGTGGCGTATTCCTTGCACTCACGGTGCTCGCCGTCATTTTTGGGGAGTCTGACACAACTACAAAGCCTGATTCGAACAACGAATCTGTTGTTTCCGACACCCCCGCCCCTGAAACAGAAGGTGCCCCCGGTAGAGAGAACATGGACGAGGCTCAAGAAAACAATGCCAACGAAGGCGTTCTCCAGATGGGAGAAACCGCCGACGTCAAGGGATTGATGGTGACAGCCAGCAATTTCCGTGACCAAGGGGCGGATGTCTTCGGAAATAATATCGTTTGTGCTGATGTCCACTTCCAAAATGATTCCGATAAAGAAACTCAGGTTAGCCAGTTCGACTTTGACTTAACCACGCCGTCGGGAATCACCATCGACACCACCATCTCTACCTATGGAGAACTGCAGACCGCAACTGTCAACCCTGGCGGCAACTTAGGTGGCACAGTTTGCTTCGACAGCGATGCGGCACCTGGTGAATACAAACTCACGTACGCCCCTGTATTCTCCTTCCGTAAAGCAGAATGGAACGCCACGTTCTAGTGCTTTTCTCCCTAATCATCCGCCCGCATATGCCGGAGGCGCTCCAGGGCGGGGTCGCCGGCATGGATCCGGGCGTGGGTGGAGCAGGCGGTGTCGAAAAGCTGCCAGGCGGTGGTGGGGTTGGTGTCGGTGAGGATGTTCGCGTTGGGGTCGCGGTCCCACATGCCGGTGTCGTCGGCGATGGAGGTGCCGCGGGTGAGGGGGGAATTGGGTTCGAGGTCGACCGTCGATAAGCGAAAATCCGATGGGACCTGTTTGAGTGCGACCATGACGGTGAGTAGGTCGTGGATTTGGGCCTGGTAGCCATCGCCGGTGTCTTCGTGAAATTCGAAGTAGAAGCGGGTGATGGGCTCAAGGTGTTGTGCCAGCGGTGAGGTGCCCAGTTTGTCAATGATGTGTTCGAGGTGGTCCGGGGTGAGGATCATGCGTTCCGTCACGTTGAGGGGGCACACGGTGATCGGCGTGGGCGTGGTGGCAAAGACGTGCTTGGCGGCGTGAGGGTCAACCCAGAAGTTCCACTCCGCGGTCGGTGTGGTGTTGCCCGGGTACAGGAACGCGCCACCCATGACAGTGATGTGCTGGAGCTTGGCGTAGTGCTGCGGGTGCAGGTGAGCAAACGCGGCGAGGTTAGTCATGGGGCCGGTGATGATGAGGTGGAGGTCCTCCGTCCCGCGGTCGATGGCATCGCACCACAGCATGGCCCAATCGTGCTCAACGTGGCGCGTGGGTGCGGTGGCATAGCCCAGGCCGGTGTCCCCGTGCGTGTCCGGCGTGGTGGTGAGCTCCCACTCAAGTGGGGCCTGCATCCCCGCGGCAAGCGGAATCGTGGGCAGGCCACACAGGCTGAGAATCCAGGCGGCGTTGCGCGCGCACTGGTCGGCGTCCACGTTGCCGGCGCTGGTGGTCACGCACTCAAGTTCAATGTCCTGCGTGTGCGCGAGGGCGGCGAGGTAGATCAACGCGTAGGTGTCGTCGATGCCGGGATCGCAGTCGTAGATGACTCTCATGATGTCTTTTGCTCTATCTGGTTGCTTTGTCGGGGTGAGTTTCATTGCCAAGGGTTGCCCATACGATAAACGCCCCGGCGGCGATGACGCCGCACACCATGAACGCGGCGGAGAAACCGTGAGACTGGGCGATCGCACCGATGATGATGGGGCCAAGGACCTGGCCGGCGTCGCCACACATTTGGTATGCGGAGAGTGCCTTGCCACCGGAACGATCATTGCCGATGATGTCCGCCAGGCTCGCCTGCTGGCTAGGCACGATGAGGCCGCCGCCCACGCCCGCGATGATGGACAGGGTGATCAGAGTCCACACGGCAGTAGCGAATCCGAGAGTGCCCGTAGCCAGTGCGGTGACCGTAAGGCCAGTGAGGATGAGCGGTTTACGGCCAATACTGTCCGCCAGGCGCCCGGAGAACTGCAGGGTCACCGCATTGCCAAAAGCAAAAGCAGCGAGCGCTAAGCCCGAAGCCGCCGCGCCGTGCGTGAATACCGATGCCGCAAAGAGCGGCAAAATAGCCACACGCACGCCCATGTTCACCCAGCCATTAGCAAACATGGAGGCCAACAAGGATTGGTAGCTCGGATTGCTGAAAGCCTCATGGAGACGCATGGGAGGGCGCCGAAGCATGGACACATCCGTATCCGAATTCGGCAGCGCCACCCACACCACCACGGCAGCCAGCGCCACAGCGGTGCCGTAAATAACAAAAGGCCACCGCATACCCATAAATGACAGCGCCGCGCCGATGATCGGCCCGATGATGTTGCCCAGCAGAAACGCCGTTGCATACGTGGAGCTTGCCCGTCCGCGAATCTGCGGTGGCGCCACCTTCACAATCAGTGCCTGCGCGGAAATAGTGAACATAGTGGACCCCAGCCCCGCGATGAACCGCAGCGCCAGCATGTGCCAGTACTCCTGCGCCACAGCCACCAGCCCGGTGCTCACCGCCACGATGACAAGGCCCGTGATGTACACCTTGCGGGAGCCGAGCTTATCGACGAGCCTTCCCGCTCCCGGCGCCCCCACCAGCCGTGCGGCTGAGAACACTGACACCACCGCTGCCGCTGCCGCCATAGTAACGCCGAAGCTGCTGGCAAATTGCGGGATCACCGGCGCGATAATCCCGTAACCCAGCGCAATAAGAAACGCCGCAGCAACCAGCACCCAAATTTCCTTGGGGATGGCGGGTATCGGCGTAACTTCCGGCGCCTTCGAAAGCGGGCTTCCGGGAATGGGTTCAGGCGTGCTCATGTAACCGCATACACTACTATGACCTGCGAAAAACACTCCAATGCAAAAGGTGCTGCTCCACCATGACCACCCCATCGCCGAATGCTGCTGATCCCACAAACGCCTCCGGAGGTTGGCAGCCGTCGAAAAAGAACCGACGGCGCTTAGCCATTGCTGGGGTGTCCTTGGGCGCGCTCACTATCTTTGGAGCCCTCAGCGGTGGTGACGGTGGCACTAACGCAGCCATCGGCAACGTCTTGCTGGGTATTGCTTTTCTCATCCCTAGTCTCTGGTGGTTCCACTGCGAGAATGCCGATCAAAGGGAGCTACAGGCGTACCAGGAGGCCGTGAAGGTTCGCGGACAAACCGAACATTTGTTAACTGTGCCAGACATGATCCTTCTTCGTGGCATGGAAGAATTGGAAAAGCCCAGGCCGAAGAACCGGCACTGGAGATTAGTCGCAGCACTGTCTGTTGCCCTTTCCTTCCTGGGCACAGTGATCATCCCAGACCCACCGGATCAAAACACCCCGAGTAAGAACACGGATCCCAAAGTTTCAAGCAACTCATTCGAATAGTTGTTCTAATCACTCCTGCCCCGTGTCGTGGGTGCCTCTTATCTTGTGAAGCATGACGAACACACGAGAAATTGCCCGCACTATCCGTTCCAACCATGCTGATGCCCTCGAGCGCTTTGAGGCAGTGATTCACCACCCGCGCTCCCTGGCCCGGCCCAACCCAACCTGGCGTCCACCAACCCGGGAACTGCCCCGTGTTGCCGGCGGCCCCACGTTGAGGGCTGCGATTACTCGCCGCCGAGTTGGTCCCCGCGCGCAAGCCCGTATCAAGGGCTTCGGCGAATCACACGTGCCCGCCTACCTCATTGAGGTCCGCTTCACTGACGCATCCGGGCACACCGTCAACCGCGAGATTGCAGAGGCTTGGGTTCGCGCCCTGGTGCCCACCGACATGGTCAGCGCTGTGCACGAGGTGTACTCCCCCACCGGCGCTACTTTTGTCTGGCTCGTAGACGGAACCTTCACGCCCGTCTACTCCCCTGCCTCCATGTTTGAGGGGATCGCCGCGGCGTAGTTACTCCTCGTCGGCGTCTTCGTCGTCGTAGTCGATGCCATCATCGTCATCATCGTCATCGCCGTCGTCGGCGCCGAAGATGTCGTAAACGTCCGGCTCATCGAAGTCATCATCGTCGAATGGGAGGAGTTGTGCTTCCCATTCCTCTGCCTGATCGGCGGCGAGAGAAAGTACGTCGAAGAGGCGATCAAAGTCGTGAAACACACCTAGTTCCAAGGTTTCCGCTTGGGAGGCAACCTCAGCATGCAGGGTGGCAAAAAGGTGCTCCCGATCTTCATCGGTAAGCTCCGCATCGCCGTCTGAATCCCAGAGTTCCCCAATAGCATCGTCCAAAAGGTCATCGTAGGAATCGGGCAGGGCTACAAACGTTACGGTCGCACACGGCGTGCCATCGACTTCTTCCACCTGAACTTGGAGTTCGGCATTGGTGCCTACCTCGGCGCGCACCAGGTGCGGGTCGACCGGATCCTGGTAGAACTCCACATCCCCAATGCGCTCATCCGTGCCCTCCAACAGATCGCGTAGGACGGTGATCACCTGATCGGTAGCCATATGGCGAGCCACCGTTGCTACAGCATCTTCCACGGAGAAGACAACGGAGACGAGTACTGCTTCAAATTCATCATCATCCGCATCCACATCCGCGGCGGCGATGTACACATTTGCGGCCGGAAGATGCTGGTCAATCTCCACAAAATGAATTTCAACATCAGAGGTGATGGGCACAAACATCGTGTCATCATGCACGCGGGATTCGATTCCCTCCCGGTCAAGACCGGCGGCAATGTCCTCGAAAAAGCTCATGACGTGGGGTTCCCTTCTGGTTGCCCGCAGCGCCGCTTCGACGCCCTGGGGTGTTGCCTGTGGTAGCGGCAACCAGCCTAGCCATCAGCACGCTATGGCGCAGCAGGATTCCACTGCGGATCATCCGGATCAATGCCCAAGAAATCCGCGAGACTCTCCGCAATATCACGGCGGCCGGTGCCCCACTGCGTCAGATTGAAACCCTCCCATGCGCGACGTTTCTCCGCCTTTGGGTCCCACACCACCGTGGAGTCTGTGCGAAGCACCGCGGTGGCACGGCCCGGCGCGGTGTCTGAGCTGAAGCCATACTCCGGCCAGATCTCGCCGGGACGTCCGGTGTGGAAGAAAGAGCCCCAGTGGCGTTGCATCATCTCACTGACCGCGTCAAAGTCTGCCTGCGGACTCAGGTGCTGCAGGATGCCAGCGGGAGTGGTAAAGCGGGCACCAAACACCGTCTCCAAGTCAGCGGTGTGGACCGCACCCACTCCGAGTTTCTGCAGGGGTGCCGCAGCGAAGTCGAAGTGGTACATCCATACCGGAGCTACGTGGCGGTGATCGGAGGCAATGCGCACGGAGGGCGCCCAGAACACGGCATCGGCAACGAGCTCAGCAAAGTCGCTGCGGTCGGTGGCGTTGTTATAGGCGGCCAAGATGGCGTCGGCGTTGTCCGGATCGAAGACTTCAAGGATCCTTCGAGCTGCCTTCTGCCGCGTGCGACTGAACATGAACATCGCTTTGGTGAAGCTGGCTTCGCCCGAATTCGACCCAATGATCAACGGTACCGGGGCTTCCTCATGTGCAGCGAACGCGTCAATCGGGTGCTGCGGCAGAACCGAGTTATCCACCGTTGGCATGAAAGAGAGATTCAAGTACTGGATCTCACCGGAGCGGATCAGCAAAGCGTTGCCCACTCGAACGAGGTCTTCGGCGGGGACGGCGCGGAGATCAGAAATCGTCGATAAGCGCGACATGCCCATCCCATCGAGCAGGGCGCGCACCCACATAGCGGCCTGGAGACGCGAGTGCACCGCGGCGACGGGCGCGGACTGCGCAATCGCCCCGTGGAACAATCCTCTTGCCTGTGGCGACGACATGAGAGCGGTAACAGCGCTGGCTCCCGCGGACTCCCCCATGATGGTCACGCGGTTCGGGCTTCCCCCGAACGCAGCGATATTGTCGCGCACCCACTGCAACGCCAAAATCTGATCATGAGTGGCGGGAGTAGCCACGCAATCCTCGCCGAGTGAGCGCATATCCAGATACCCCAGCACCCCCAAACGGAAGTTAATGGAGACGTACACAATGTTCGTGGCCTTGGCGAACTGGTGGCCCTGAAAAATCTTTTCATTAGAAAAGCCGGTAAGGAACGTCCCGCCGTGGATATACACCACCACCGGCAGTTCCTCATCCGTATCCGGGCGGACAATGTCCAACGTGAGGCAATCCTCCGTGCCCATCACCTTGTCATTCCACCCGTACGTGCCCTGCATGGCCGGCTCAGCAAAGGTGGTGGCATCAAAGGTCCCTGACCACGACTCCCGCGCATGAGGGGCTGAAAAGCGATTCTTCCCACCCGTGGGTTCCCCATATGGCACGCCCCGCCACGTGCGCATGCCAGTCGCGGGATCAACGATGCCACGGATCTTTCCGGCGGTGGTCATCACAACTGGGTCGCTGGCCATACAGCAACTCTAATCGCGGAAAGATTTTCCGGCCTAGGATGGTGTGATTGCCCGCTCAACATTAAGGAGATACCCCAGAGTGGTTTTTGGCAGGAAGAAAAAGCAGCAGGACGTTGCGGTGGTAGAAGCGAACCCCGCTAACACTGCTATTAGTGAGGAGAATGCCTCCCGGATCGGCCGCACCTTCATCAAAGGATTGGACCGTGCCGTACACCTGCAATCCGGGTTCATCAAGGGTTACGTCAACTGGCTGCGCCGCTCGAACCCGGATGCCACGCCTGCGGAGATCCAAGAGATCATGCGCAAGCACTTCATGAAGGCCGCCGCCGGTTCCGGTGCCGGCGCTGGTGGAGCGGCCGCTGTGCCTGGTGTCGGATTTGTTACAGGCTCGGCTGCCATTGCGGCGGAGTCCCTCCTCTTCGTGGATATGGCAGCCGTGTACACCGTGGGCTCGGCCTACCTGCGTGGGGAGGATATTGCTGACGCGGAGCGCCGTCGCGCGATCGTTCTATTGGCATTGTCGGGGGCGCAGGGTGCGGCGATCGTCGATACGCTCGTTGGCCCTGAAGCAACCGCACTGACCGCGACGAAGTCCCTGGCTAAATTCACCGGCCCCACCCTGACCCAGGCCAACAACATGATGACGCGCACGGTGATGAAGAGCATCAACCGCAGGCTGCGCCGCATGTGGATCGGCAAAATCATGCCACTAGGCATCGGCGCTATTGCCGGTGTGACCGCTAACCGCGCGCTGGCCAAGAAAGTCGTGGAGAACACCGCCCGCAACCTTGGGCCGGCACCTGCCCAATTCGCGGCACCCCTGCCACCGAAGAGCAACGAGGAAGAGAAACTGGCTGAAGCAGCCGACGGAAAGAAATCGTGGAAGTCCCGCTTCCAAGCTGTAATGGACGTCTTTGAGAAAAACCGCGATGACGCAGAAGACTCCTCTCAATAGGGGCTTGTTTTAAACCCCACGGTTAAGAACACTTCCTTGCTCCGTGATGAGCTGCCGTAACAAGATAGGCGGGCCGAGCGAATACTCGATACGGAACAAGGACGTATCATGATTAACAGTGCCCGCAAGCAACTTCCCCGAAACAGCGGAAAGCATGCAGTATTGTGGGCTGTCAACAACGATCCACACCCCGGTTAACCCCGAGTAACGTGGGCAACGTACAAAAAGCAAAACGCACTATTAGAGCACAGAAGCGAGGCGAGTAACTGCCGTGAGCAGCGAGAGCACATTCGGCCAAAACGACTGGCTGGTTGATGAGATGTTCCAGCAGTACAAGAAGGACCCCAACTCCGTAGACGCGGAATGGCGGGATCTGTTTGAAAAGAAGGGCGTCACCGGTGGGTCTAGCCCGCTCGCTTCTGGCGCCGCGAACAGCGCGGACACCACTGTCCACCGCGCACGCACCGAAGCGAAGGTTGCCAAGAGCACTGGCGCACCGAGCCAGGACGGCCGCCAGACCAAGGTAGACAAAGCGGTGGCAGAATCCACCACCCCGTCTGCACGCAAACAGCCGCAGGCACCGAAGCCATCTCCACTAGACAAGATTGGCACCCTGCCAGAAGCTGGTGAGCAGCAGCTCAAGGGCATGTTCAAGGCAATTGCTAAGAACATGGATGAGTCCTTGACTGTCCCGACGGCAACGACTGTGCGCGATATGCCGGTCAAGCTCATGTTTGAGAACCGCGCACAGATCAACGATCACCTCAAGCGCACCCGCGGTGGCAAGATTTCCTTCACCCACATCATCGGCTGGGCGATTGTGAAGTCCGCCCTGCTCCACCCGGGCATGAACGTGAACTACAAGGTTGTGGACGGCAAGCCGTTCGTTGTCACGCCTGAGCACATCAACCTGGGTCTTGCCATTGACCTTCCACAGAAGGATGGCTCCCGCGCCCTCGTCGTCGCAGCCATCAAGGAGTGTGAGACCCTCACCTTCGACCAGTTTGTTAAGGCTTACGAGGACATCGTCGCACGCGCCCGCCAGAACAAGCTGAAGCTCGATGACTTCCAGGGTGTCACCATCCAGCTGACCAACCCAGGTGGCATTGGCACCCGCCACTCCATCCCGCGCCTGACAAAGGGTCAGGGCACCATCGTCGGCGTTGGCGCCATGGACTACCCGGCTGAATTCGCCGGCGCTTCCGAGGACCGCCTGGCCGAACTCGGTGTAGGCAAGCTGACCACGCTGACCTCCACCTACGACCACCGCGTCATTCAGGGTGCAGAGTCCGGCGAGTTCCTGCGTGATATTTCGCAGTTGCTTATCGACGACAAGTTCTGGGACGAGATCTTCGAAGCCATGCGGATCCCCTACGCACCAATGCGTTGGGCGCAGGACATCCCGAACTCCGGCGTGGACAAGTCCACCCGTGTGATGAACCTCATCGAGGCATACCGCTCCCGCGGCCACCTCATGGCGGACACCAACCCGCTGAACTGGCACCAGCCTGGCCTGCCCAAGCCGGATGCCCGTGACCTCCTACTGGAGACGCACGGCCTGACTCTCTGGGACCTGGACCGCACCTTCAACGTTGGCGGATTCGGTGGCAAGGAGACGATGACCCTCCGCGAGGTGCTCACCCGCCTGCGCGCCGCCTACACCCTCCACGTTGGTGCTGAGTACACCCACGTCCTCGACCGCGATGAGCGTGACTGGCTGCGT
This sequence comes from Corynebacterium tuscaniense DNF00037, assembly GCF_000759055.1. Classification (NCBI taxonomy): domain Bacteria; kingdom Bacillati; phylum Actinomycetota; class Actinomycetes; order Mycobacteriales; family Corynebacteriaceae; genus Corynebacterium; species Corynebacterium tuscaniense. The sequence continues at coordinate 25,002 of NZ_JRNG01000006.1, forward strand.
GACCGCCTCGAGGTGGGTATGCCGAAGCCGACCAACGCCGAGCAGAAGTACATCCTGCAAAAGCTCAACGCCGCTGAGGCCTTTGAAAATTTCCTGCAGACCAAGTACCTGGGCCAGAAGCGCTTCTCCCTCGAGGGTGCTGAAACCCTGATCCCGCTCATGGACTCCATCATTGACACTGCCGCTGGCCAGGGTCTGGATGAAGTTGTCATTGGTATGCCACACCGTGGGCGCCTCAACGTTTTGTTCAACATCATGGGCAAGCCGGTCAAGACCATCTTCAGCGAGTTCGAAGGCAACCTGCAGCCGGCCCAGCAGGGTGGCTCCGGTGACGTGAAGTACCACCTGGGCTTCGAAGGCGAACACATCCAGATGTTCGGCGACGGTGAGATCAAACTCACCCTGGCTGCCAACCCCTCGCACCTTGAGGCCGTCGACCCAGTTCTGGTGGGTCTGGCCCGCGCTAAGCAGGACCTGATTAACCACGGTAAGAACGCCGACGATCACACCGTTGTGCCACTGATGCTCCACGGTGACGCATCCTTCGCTGGGCTTGGCGTTGTTCAGGAAACCCTGAACATGTCCAAGCTGACCGGCTACGACGTAGGCGGTACCGTCCACATCGTGGTGAACAACCAGGTTGGCTTCACCACCACCCCGGACCAGGGTCGCTCCACCTACTACGCCACCGACTTGGCTAAGGGCTTTGACTGCCCGGTCTTCCACGTCAACGGCGATGACCCGGAGGCAGCAGCGTGGGTTGGCCAGCTGGCTACTGAGTATCGCCGCAAGTTTGGCAAGGATGTCTTCATCGACCTCATCTGCTACCGCCTGCGTGGCCACAACGAGGCAGACGATCCATCGGTGACCCAGCCGCTCATGTACGAGCGCATCGAGTCCCACCCGTCCGTGCGCACCCGCTACACCAAGGACCTCATTGGCCGTGGCGATATCACACAGGAAGAAGCCGAGATCGCGGCACAGGACTTCCACGACCAGCTGGACTCTGTGTTCAATGACGTCAAGGAAGGTGGCGGTAAGCCGGGCGAGCAGACCGGTATCACCGAGTCCCAGTCCCTCACCCGTGGCCTGGACACTTCCATCGATACACAGACCTTCAAGGCACTTGCCGACGCATACGCGCACCTTCCGGAGGACTTCACCCCGAACAAGCGCCTGAAGTCCGTACTGAAGAACCGTGGCGGTTCCTTCGAGTCCGGCAACATCGACTGGGCATGGGCCGAGCTCCTCGCCTTCGGCTCGCTGGCTAAACAGGGCAAGCTCGTCCGCCTCGCCGGCGAAGACTCCAAGCGCGGCACCTTCACCCAGCGTCACGGTGTCCTCTTCGACCCAAACACTGGTGAGCAGTTCAACCCGCTCGACGCCGCTGCCATTGATGCAGGCAACGGTGGCCGTTTCCGGATCTACAACTCCGCCCTGACCGAGTTCGGTGGCTTGGGCTTTGAGTACGGCTACACCGTGGGTAACCCGGAAGCACTCGTCGCATGGGAAGCACAGTTCGGTGACTTTGCCAACGGTGGCCAGACCATCATTGACGAGTACATCTCCTCCGGTGAGACCAAGTGGGGCCAGCTGTCCAAACTGGTCATGCTGCTCCCCCACGGTTACGAGGGTCAGGGACCGGACCACTCCTCTGCACGCATCGAGCGTTTCCTGCAACTGGTGGCCGAAGGGTCCATGACCATCGCTCAGCCGACCATCCCGGCTAACTATTTCCACCTTCTGCGCCGCCAAGCACTCGGTGACATGAAGCGCCCGCTGGTTGTCTTTACCCCGAAATCCATGTTGCGCAACAAGGCCGCGGTCTCCCAGGTGGATGAGTTCACCGAGCAGAAGTCCTTCCGCTCCGTCATCGACGACCCGCGCCTGGTGGATGCCTCCAACACGGTCATCGGCGATGCCAACAAGGTGACCACCATCATGCTCTGCTCCGGCAAGATTTACTACGAGCTGGAGAAGCGCCGCGCCAAGGACAACCGCGAGGACATCGCCATCATCCGTGTGGAGATGCTGCACCCGATCCCGTTCAACCGCCTGTCCGACGCGTTTGCAAACTACCCCAACGCCAAGGAGATCCGCTTCGTGCAGGACGAGCCCGCCAACCAGGGCCCGTGGCCGTTCTACAACGAACACTTGGCCAACTTCGTGGACAACATGCCTCCGATGCGACGCATTTCGCGCCGCGCACAGTCCACCACTGCAACCGGTGTGGCGAAGGTCCACCAGCAGGAGGAGAAGGCATTGCTCGACGAGGCATTTGCCGACTAGGCCGCTAAGGCAAAGGGGGAGCTGCACCACGCAGCTCCCCCTTTTTTGCTTGTCTCTGTAGGAAGATCCCCTACTTCACAGCAGTTTCAGCTTTCTTCGCAGCGAGCGCCACCAGGACGAGCAAAACCACAACAACGGGCATACTCAGCCAGCCGATCGTGTGATCATCCACAAAAAGGCACACAATCCCACCGATGATCAGCGGGATACCACTGGCTGCGAGCACATCCCCAGCTGCCTTGTGGCCAGTGATCCAGGCCTCTTCACTCTCGAGGAGAGCTGAGGTCCTAATGCCCACCCAGTTGTTCTTGGGCAAAGTCCCTTGGCGGGCTTTGAGCCCCACCCAGATCAAAACGCCGCCACAAACAGACCATGTGATGGCCATGATCACTGCTAATACGGACATGTAATTCTCTTCCTGTGTGCTAATTCGGAGACTTAGGCGCTGCCAGGTTCGTCGTCTTCGACAGCGCGTTCAAGTGCAACCCCCATGCCAGTCTTCTCCTGAATCCACTCGTTCACAACATGGGATGGATCGGGGTCTTTCGCGGATTCTTTAACGAGTTCATCGAGTTCCTCGGTGCTTAGCGCGCGGGTCGCTTTGTTCATGGCGCGGAGAACGCCGCGCTCAAAAAGTTGGGCTTTGAACACCGGGATGATGTTGTTGGGCAGGTCGCCGTGTTCCTGGTTCGCACACGACTCAGCTGGTGAGGGGTCGATGGTTCGCAGGACAGTCGGCAGGCTTGCCACGGCAGCGTCATAGGTTGACAGTGGGATGTCTTCGACGTTGTCCGAGTGTCCTTCTTCCGCAGCATCAGCGACAGCACGATTGAGTTCGCTAGCCTCACCCGGGTTTGTTTGAGTGACGAGGGAACCAGCACACATGACAGCAAAGTTGGCTTCGCCGGCTAGAAGGACATCAAGTTTCGTGCTGTCATCCGCGAGTTCCATAGGGATAATTCCCACGGCGCGGCCGTCAAACTGAATGATCTGACGGTAGATTTCTGCCAACACCATCTGTTCTTCATCGGTGGGGTCCACCGCAATTTTCACGGTGGATTGGGACTCTGATGGGGGCTCGGCACAGGCTGAAAGGAACAAGATACTCAAACCGGCAGCAGCCATGAGGGTCTTGCGCATTTACTGTCCTGCCTGTGGAAGGTTTTTGGAGATCATGTCGCGGGCGCGTGGGGCTTGGCTGGCCTCGCAGAGGACGTCGTAGCGTCCCGCAACAATCGTGGTCGCGGAGGAAAAATCGCGTTTGCCCTGCGTCATGGCGTAGCCCACACCGGCGAAGATGAGTCCGAAGATAATGCCGATCACCACCGCGGTGAGCATGGACAACATGGGCTCCGGGCTGAAAAGAGCGAAGAGGAGACCAACGAACAAGCCGAACCACAGGCCGGATAGTGCGCCACCACCAAGTACTCGGCCCCATGTCAGGCGGCCGGTGACTTTTTCTACCTGCATGAGGTCTACGCCCACGATGGTGAGTTCTTCCACGGGGAATTCTTGGTCCGACAGGTAGTCCACTGCGGCTTGGGCTTCGGCATAGGTGTGGAAGCTGCCCACGGGCCACCCGGACGGGCGTTGCGGGATGGTGCGCGCGTTGTACGGCTGGGTCATGGTGTTGAAAAACCTCGCTTCATGTTTCTCGGACATGGTCGAGTCTAGTGTTTCTGCGGGTAAGGGTCATATACTGACCGGTGATGAGTAACACAAGCCCTACACCAGGAATTTCTGAAGCAGCCGTCCGTAATGCGTTGTCGCGGGTGGATGACCCCGAGATTGGGAAGCCGATCACCGAGTTGGACATGGTTGAGTCGGTTCGGATTGATGGCAATGATGTTGCCGTCGGCATCTACCTCACCATCGCTGGCTGCCCCATGCGTGACACTATCGAGAGTAATGTGCGCGCGGTGGTTGAGGAGCTCGAGGGCGTAGGCGAGGTCAGCGTGACCATGCACACGATGAGCGATGAGCAGCGTCGCAACCTTGCGCAGCGTCTCAAGGGTGACAGGTCTGAACCTGTCATTCCGTTCGCACAGCCCGGTTCAACCACCCGCGTGTTCGCGGTGGCATCCGGCAAGGGTGGCGTGGGTAAGTCCTCGATGACGGTCAACCTTGCCACGTCCCTCGCCGCGCAGGGCCTCACGGTGGGCATTCTCGACGCGGATATTTACGGCCACTCTATTCCCGGCCTCATGGGTTCTGTGGGGCAAGGCCCAACGCTTGTCGACGATATGTTGATGCCCCCCATCACCCACAACGTCCGCCACATCTCCATCGGGCAATTCGTGGAAGGCAACGCCCCCGTGGTGTGGCGCGGCCCGATGCTCACCCGCGCTATCCAGCAGTTCCTCGCAGACGTGTATTGGTCTGAGTTGGATGTCCTCTTCATGGATCTGCCACCAGGAACCGGCGACGTGGCCATTACGGTGGCGCAACTGGTGCCGAATGCAGAGCTGCTCATTGTGACCACACCGCAGGCTGCTGCCGCCGAGGTTGCGGAACGTGCCGGTTCCATCTCCCAGCAGACCGGCCAGCGCGTAGCCGGTGTGATTGAGAACATGTCCGCCATGATCATGCCCGACGGCAGCACCATGGATATCTTTGGTACCGGTGGTGGCGAGCAGGTAGCAGAGCGCCTGACCAGCATCACCGGTGACGAGGTTCCGCTGCTTGGTTCTGTCCCCCTCGACCCGCAGCTGCGGGCCCACGGCGATGACGGCACCCCGATCGCCGTCTCCGCACCCGACTCCCCCGCCGCCAAGGCGATCAATGACATCGCTAAGAAACTCAAGGTGCGCCGTGAATCCCTCGCCGGCAAGAACCTCTCGCTCGGCGTGACGCACAACTAACAAAACTACGCACAACTACGTCACATCAGCCCAGGAGAAACCGCCACCGCTCGTCGTGGGCGGTTGTGGCTGTGCCTTGTCCGGCCGTGGCCGTGGAGCCGGGACGGGGTCCCCACCCATCATGGTGGTGGGGTTGAGGGCATCGAGGTAGTCCCCGTCTTCGTCGAAAAGCACTTTGGCAATGGCTTTCTTCGGGCCCATCGCCGCGTACTCCGTGACGGTGCTCATGGGTTTACGGAACTCATCCAGGCCATCAAATTCCCCGTTGAGCTCCTGTTTGGCATTGGCGATGGCTTTGCGCGCGGCAAAAATGGCGGCGCGCACGTCCTGGATGACCCCAGGGAGACGCTCGGGCCCCACAACAATCAGGCCGACGAGAATGATGACGAAGACCTCGCCCCAGCCAATGTTAAACACGGCTCTACTTTAACCCCTCGCGCAATTTTGACCACGTGGCGCTCAACCCACTGCCTTTTGGCGACGGCTTGTGCACAGGCATCTCCTCTGCACCTTCCATGAGAGCAAGCCTTTCCACCAGTGAACGCGGCGCGCGCAAACACCCGTCCGTATTGTGCTCCCGCACTGCTGCTGCCGCTGCCCGTTGACGGGCAGCCTCATCCTGGCACACCTGGCATACCGCCAGGTGTAGGCATGCGCGATGCACTGCGGTGCGCGACAACTCACCATCTACGAGCGCCGCAACCGCTTCAAAGCTCAGGTGATCAGTCGAATCAAAACGTGGCACGAGGCACCACCCTAACGTGCGCGGATGAGCTCGCGGGCGCCCTCATTAGTCTGCGCCTTAGCCTCCAGCGAATCACGCAGCTGGCTGCGCCCACGGTGAATCCGCGAACGAACCGTGCCCATTTTCACGCCGAGGGTCTTAGCAATCTCCTCGTAGCTCATTCCCATCACATCACACAACACCACGGACACGCGAAACTCCGGACTGAGCTCATCCAACGCTTCCTGCAAAGCCGGGTCAAGGTTGGCCACGCTGTACACCTGCTCCGGTGTCATCTCGGTGCCCGGTACGCGCTCATAGTCCTCCGGCAGCGCCTCCATGCGGATCTTGCTGCGATGGCGAGCCATGTCCAGGAAGAGATTAGAGGTAATACGATGCAACCATCCCTCAAACGTGCCGGGCTTGTAGGACTTCAGATTCCGGAACACGCGCATGAAGGTTTCCTGTGTGAGGTCTTCTGCATCCTGCTGGTTACCGGACAGACGGAAAGCAAGCCGGTACACGCTATCCGCGTGCTCCTCCACGAGCTCCGCCCACGTAGGCATGGCACCCTCACCCGCGTCAAAAGCAGCGGTACCAGTCAGTGGCTCCAAGGGCTCCAAAGGCTCAGCAGGCGCATTCATGCATACTATTGTTCCTTATCGCCCTCACACAGGTGTGGCCAGGCCCTAGGAAATACCTGTGAGGTCTTCGCGCGGCGTGCCCCACCCGTCGAAGGTGTCTCTATTTCGTAGGATGACCGGTGTGAGCGACTCTGCATTTTCTTCTCTGAACGCGTATATTTCCTCCGTCGCTGGCCGGAGCACCCAGCCTGAGCTGCAGGCTGCGCTTGATGCAGCATGTGCGGATGCTGGCGAGTACGGTCTACCCACCCCCGGTGCGGCACTGGGTAGCCTCCTGGGAACGCTGGCCGCTGTTGGTGAGGGTGGCGCTGTAGCCATGACTCCGGCCGCCGGTGTCGTTGGGCTACACATCCTCGCTGGCCTGCCGGAGAAGTCCAACCTGACCTGCATCGACCCGGAGGCAGACCACCAGGCGCGCGCCAAGGCCACCTTCCGTGACGCGGGCTTTGGCCCCTCGCGCACTCGCTTCCTGCCATCGCGCCCGCTGGATGTGCTGGGCCGTCTGGCCGCGGAGTCTTATCACCTGGTCGTGGCAGATGTGGAACCGGTGGATTTCCCCGCTGTCGTCGAAGCCGCATGGCCTCTACTCACACCAGGTGGAACGCTAGTTCTGCTCGGCTCGTTGCTGGATGGCACGCTCATCGACACCTCACGCACCGACCGCAACACCACCGCTGCCCGCGAAGCCGACTCACTGATCGACACCCTCGATGGTGCCCTGGTCACGCGTCTGCCACTCGACGCGGGTGTCACGCTGATCACCCGCGCACAGTAAGGGGACCACCGGTAAGGGCTACTCGACGAATTCGCCCTTACCTACAACCACCACGCCTTCCGCGGAAATGGTGAAGCCGCGACGTTCATCGTCCGCCCGGTGTGTGCCCACGGCAGCACCATCGGACACGTAGACGTTCTTATCCAGGATCGCGTGGCGCACGATCGCTCCCTTACCCACGCGCACCCCCGGCATCAAGACAGAAGACTCCACCACTGCCCCATCCTCCACGTACACATCCGTGGACAGCACCGAGTTACGCACCGTGGAACCGGAGATGATGGATCCCGGCGCGATGATGGACTCCTGCGCAAGACCCCCGGAGACAAACTTTGCCGGCGGCAGGTTCTCATCCTCCGTGGAGTGAATCGGCCACGCCTTGTTGTACAAGTTGAACACGGGGTGGATAGAAATGAGGTCCATGTGCGCCTCGTAGAAACTATCGATGGTCCCTACATCACGCCAGTAAGCCTTATCGCGCTCTGTTGCCCCCGGCACCTCGTTGGAGGAGAAGTCATACACATTCGCCTCACCGCGTTCGACAAAGTACGGGATGATGTCTCCACCCATATCGTGGTCTGAATCGTCGTTTTCGGTGTCGTCGCGGAGGGCTTGGATCAGCGCCTCCGTCGAAAAGCAATAATTGCCCATTGACGCAAACGTCGTATCCGGGTCATCTGGAGTGCCCGGCGGGTCGGCCGGCTTCTCCAGAAACTCCGTGATCGCACCATTCTCATCAGACTGGATACAGCCAAACTGCGAGGCCTCACTACGCGGGACACGAATGCCCGCGACGGTGCATGCCTTACCCGACGCGATGTGATTCTCCACCATCTGCGAGGGGTCCATGCGGTACACGTGGTCCGCACCGAAGACAAGGACATAATCCGGGGACTCATCAAAAATCAAGTTCAATGACTGCAACAACGCATCCGCAGAACCCTGATACCAGCGTTTACCCAAACGCTGTTGCGCCGGAACCGACGCAATGTACTGGTGCGTCGGACCAGAGAAGTTCCACGCGGTAGCAACGTGGCGGTCCAGCGAGTGCGATTTGTACTGCGTCAACACGGCAATGCGGTTATACCCCGCATTCACCAGATTCGACAGCACAAAATCGATAAGGCGGTAATTACCGCCAAACGGGACGGCTGGCTTAGCACGGTCGAGAGTCAGCGGAAACAGTCGCTTTCCTTCTCCGCCGGCGAGGACGATGGCAAGAACATTCGGCTGGCGTATCACACCTTTAAGACTATGTAACTTAGCCCGTTCTCGCAGCGCATCACACCCGAAATTACCCACACGGCGCGAGCCCATGCAGCGACGCGCAAACGTAGCTACTGTCGATGATCATGAGAGTTGGAATGATGACCCGCGAATACCCGCCGGAAATCTACGGTGGCGCCGGCGTTCACGTCACGGAACTGACCCGCTTTATGCGCCAGCTCGACGGTGTTGAGGTGGATGTCCACTGCATGGGCTCACCCCGCGACGCTGAAGGCGTCTACGTGCACGGCGTGGACCCCGAGCTTGCGGAGGCAAACAGCGCGCTCAAAACCCTCTCGACTGGGCTGCGCATGGCTAATGCCGCCAACAACGTCGACGTAGTCCACTCCCACACCTGGTACTCCGGCCTCGGCGGCCACCTCGCAGGTCTCCTACATGGCATCCCCCACGTGGTCACCGCACACTCCCTTGAGCCGGACCGCCCCTGGAAGCGCGAACAGCTCGGAGGTGGATACGACGTCTCCTCGTGGTCTGAGAAGAACGCCATGGAGTACGCCGACGCAGTCATCGGGGTGTCCTCCGGGATGAAGGACGCCATCTTGCGCGCCTACCCGCGTATCGACGAATCACGGGTCCACGTCATCCTCAATGGCATCGACACCGCCGAATGGTTCCACGTCTTACCCGACTCACCGGAATCCACCGGCATCATTGAACGTCTCGGGGTAGATACCTCCCGGCCGATCGTCGCTTTTGTTGGCCGCATCACTCGCCAGAAAGGTGTGCCCCACCTGGTCAAAGCGGCCCAGGACTTTGACAAGGACATCCAAATCATCCTGTGTGCCGGTGCGCCCGATACACCGGAGATTGCGGCAGAGACGGAAGGACTCGTCAACAAACTACGCGAAACCCGCGATGGTGTGCACTGGGTGACCGAAATGCTGCCGAAAGAACAGATCCGTGAGATTTACTCCGCAGCCGATATTTTCGTGTGCCCGTCCGTGTACGAACCGCTGGGCATTGTGAACCTGGAGGCCATGGCGTGTGAAACCGCCGTTGTGGCGTCTGACGTGGGCGGAATCCCCGAGGTTGTCGTCGATGGTGAAACCGGCACCCTCGTGCATTACGACGAAGCGGACACGACCACCTTCGAAAAAGACATAGCCACCGCTGTCAACGCCCTTGCCGCCGATGCTGCCCTGACCAAGAAATACGCAGCCTCTGGCCTCGCCCGCGTAAAGCAAGAATTCACCTGGGACAAAATCGCCCAAGAAACCGTAGACGTCTACGCCTCGCTCATGTAGGCAGTACCCCCAACACAGCACGCAAAGGAACCCCGACAGTGAGCACCCTTCGACCAGAACTGCACGTCACCGCCGAACGCGGCATCCTCGATGCTGCCGCCGGAATGCTCCGTAACGGCGAAGACTGGCACCTGTTCTACCAATACGAAACCGAACCAGGCGCCCCCACCCGTTGGGCGCACCAATACTCCGAAGGCAACCCCTTCGACTTCTACGAATGCAACGACGTCATTGCCCCCGTCGGCGGCGAAACCCGCGTGCTCGCCGGCTGCGTTGTAGCCAGCAAGACCGGCACCAGCCTATATTTCACCTCCGAAACATCCGCTGGCACCACCATCCAAGTCGCACACGTAGACGATACTGAGGCCCTCTGCGAACACCTCGACGAATCCGACGAGGTCGACCCAGGCGTACGCCGCCTTGGCCCCGTGGTGAAGGACACCGGCCGCTTCGTCCGCTTCCGCTCCCCCTGTGTTGTTCCGGATTGGGAGGAAAACAACGACCGCGACCAAGGGCAAGCCGGCTGGCTCATGCTCGCCTCCACCGGCCCGGAGGAGGAGCCCGTCCCAGTCGTTCTTGAATCCACGGACCAAGAAACGTGGACCATCATCGGTCCGTTGGGCTTCGCCGGTGAATCCGGGATTCCCGCAGACGCACGTACCGTCGCACCCCGCATCATCCGCCTACGCGACGAAGTGGATAGCGTCATCTACGACGTGTTGTTCCTCACCCAAGAGCGCGAAGACGGAGAAATCTCCGGCTACCTCGTGGGCACCCTCGACGGGTCCGAATTCCAGGTAACCACCCCGTTCACCCGCCTTGACCACGGCCACGACTTCACGCGTCCGCGCAGCACCAACGTCGTGCCAGGCACCCACACCGATGACGAGCGTTACGCCGAAGCCCGCATCTTCGGCCTGCTCGCCTCCAGTGGCCGCCGTGGCGACCCCACCACCCAGCCCACATGGGAAACAGAAGGATGGGCCAATGCGCTATCGCTACCCCGCGTGGTCACCCTCGCCGGTGGCAAGCTCTACCAAACCCCCGCTCCTGGCCTCCCCAGTGCTGTAGACGCCACCCAACGCGCTTTGCTGTGGACCGGCCTGTGCGAGATCCCCGTCGGCGCCAGCGTCACCGTCGACGTGTTGGACAACGCAGGCGAGGTCTGCGCATCCATCGTCCACTCCGGCGACAAGATCACCCTGGACCGCCTTGACGGCCAGCCGGCCATCGCCGCACTTGACGACGAAGACGAAGATAATATTTCCGTGCTTATCGACGGCTCCGCCATCGAAATCTTCGCCGGCGGCGGCGCTGTCACCCTGTCCAGCCGCTTCTGGCCAGAAAACGGCGTGGCCGACATCCGCACCACCGTTGAAGGGGATGCGAAGATCAACGACCAGTGGCGTAGGTAGGGCTAAAGCCCTACCTAGGGAGAGATAAAAGAAAGAGGCCCTACCTAGGGAGAGATAAAAAGAAAGAGGCCCTACCTAGGGAGAGATAGCAAGCTGGTTAGCTCTTTCTATGTAGGGCGTTCTACGCCCTACATAGGCGGGTTAGCTGTGCACGCGCGGTGACCTGCATGGTCTCCGGCAGCTGCGCCACACGCTCGGCGAGCACTGACGGCTCAATATGGCGCGCAGATGGACTCATGCCTACCTGTGCAGCAATGGCATCGCGGTCCAGTCGCATGGGGAACTCAATCAGTTCACCATCGCCAACCGGCTCTAAGTATCCGTGGGCTTGTTCGAGGAGGCGGTCAACCTTGCCGTCCTCTACACCCAAGATGCCGAGTGGCTCACGCAGCTCATCCAGGTGCCCTTGCTGCGGGGTAAGCACGATGACCTCACCATCATCACTGAGCACGCGGGCAAATTCCGCCGGGTTACGTGGAGCGAAAATCACCGTGATCACATCCACGGATTTATCCTGCAATGGCAGACCCGCCCATACGTCAGCGACCACAGCACCCACACGGGGATGGGACTTCGCCAAATGCTTCGCCGCCGGGACCGCAATATCCACACCAACACCGCGGGAATTCTCCACTGCATCGAGGGTGTGCGAGAGATAGTAGCCGGTGCCAGCGCCGACTTCGAGGACGGTGGGCCGGGAGTCGTCGATAAGCGGGCCGTGCGATAACGCATCAAGGACACGCTCCGTCACGGTTTCCACGAAGGGCGCGAAATGCCCGCGGGACAAGAAAGCTTCACGCGAAGCGACCATCGCCGGGCTATCGCCCTCATGATTCAGGCCCGCGCCGGAAGCCAACGTGACATAGCCCTGCTTGGCCACGTCATACGAGTGGCCCGTGGTTGATACCAGCCGCGAAAACTCGTCCGCACCGCAAAGCGCCGACCCATCAATAGGATCGGCGAGAACGTCAATGACGTGGTGGAGCATAAGGTTCCAGTTACTCCCCTGCCACGGACAACAGCAGGTTACCCAGCTCCGTTGCTTCCTCGTTGTTGAGCTCAACCACGAGACGGCCACCACCGTCAGACGGGATGCGCATCACAATTTTGCGGCTCTCCTCGACCACTTCCATCGGGCCGTTACCAGTGCGCGGCTTCATTGCTGCCATGCGGTGTCACTCCTTAGTCTTCAACAGTGTCAACTAGATCAATAGTACGCGCACCGGCAGAGAAGTGCCTGAGGTCCTCGACGAGGGCGTCCACCTGATCCTGACGATACCCGCGCCTGACCACCTCTAATGCGATGTCATCGAAACGGCCTTCAGCCACAGCGGCACGGTTTGCGGCGATCACGTCTGCAGGTTCATCCATCGGTGGCAGGACTTCACCGCGCCCGAAGAGGCTTGCGGAAACCCAAATGCCAAAAACAGCAATAGCGGCGATCACCAGGATCAGCAGTATCCAAGACAGCATGAGGCGAGTTTATCCCACCCAGGGTGGACGTTCTTCCACAGCTGTGCCAGCGACCCTGGCGCGGCTTAAGATGGTGCGCGCCACGATGTCAGACATGTCCGCCAGTTCGGCTAGCGGCCGGTTACGGTGCGTCTTCACACCGAGGTTGACCTGGGTGATCGCACCGGACCCGTAGGCGGTGGCCACGTCGATGAGTAGACCCACCTCCACGCCGTAGCCTGTCACGAACGGCAGGCGCAAAGCCGCATCACGTCGGATGGCGTACTCGCCAGCAAGAGGTTGTTCAAGCGCGGGGATCGCCGGGAACAGAAGCTTCAGCAGTGGTTTCGCCGTCAGTTCTGTGACTCTCCCGCCACCGTGATCTTCCCCATCGAGCGTGCGACGATAGGTCGCCTTGACCAACTGCACACGCTTGTCGGCGAACTCCCCCGCCAACGCATCCACCCACCCCGGCTCCACCGTGGTCACATCCGCGTCAAGGAAGACCACCACATCCCCCGTAGCAGCGCGCACCCCGCGCCAGAGCGCTTCGCCTTTGCCTGGGCGAACGGGAATGTCGGGGGCGATATCGCCCCAATTGAGCACCGTGGCACCGGCTTCGCGTGCAACGGCAGCGGTGGCATCCGTAGAGTCAGAGTCCACCACGATGACCTCACTGGCACAGGAGGCCCTGGCAGCTTTCACAACACCAGCGACGGTGGCTTCCTCGTTCAAAGCCGGGATCACCACGGAGACCCTCATGCCAGACCCCGCACAGTGTTCAAAGGCGCGACAGCACCTTGTATCGCGGCAGTCATACGGATCACGTCCACTGTCTCAGCGACCTCATGCACACGGAACGCTGCCACCCCCCGGGCGGCGCACCACGCCGTGGCAGCGAGAGTGCCGGCAACGCGCTCCCCTACCGGCCGGTCCAGAGTTTCCCCGATGAAGTCCTTATTGGACAGCGCCATGAGCACCGGCCACCCAGTCGCGGTGATCTCCTCAATGCGCCGCAGGATCTCCAGACCGTGGAAGGTGTTCTTACCAAAGTCGTGGGTCGGGTCGATGAAGACTTTCTCGTCCGGGACACCACAACCAGCAGCGCGTTCGGCCAGGGCGGTGGTGGTGTGGATGATGGAGGCCACCACATCGTCGTAAAGCACTCTATGCGGACGCGTGCGCGGCGTGGCCCCGCCTGTGTGCGAGCACACGTAGCCAACCTTGCGCGCGCCGGCGACTTCGACGAGCTCCGGGTCGAAACCCGCCCACGTGTCGTTGATAATCGTGGCTCCTGCGTCCACCGCGGCATCGGCGACAGCCGCGCGCCACGTGTCCACGGAGATATCCACCGCCGGATGCTGCTCGCGGATCGCCGCGATGAGGGGCGCGACGCGCTCGGTCTCCTCCTCCGCGTCAACCTCGTCCCCTGGACCGGCCTTGACACCGCCGACGTCGATGATCGAAGCCCCCGCCTCCACCACCTCGGCACAGCGGCGCAAGGCATCGTCGAAGTGGAAGGTCGCGCCGCGGTCATAGAAGGAATCCGGGGTGCGGTTCACAATCGCCATCACCCGGGGCAGCGCGGTGGACGTCACTGGATGTTCCGGGGATCCGTCATGGTGGAGTGGGCCTGCACGATGTACTCCACCGACTCATCCACCGAGTCCGTAACCAGGAAGAGCTGATCATCCCCGTCCGAGATGAGGCCGCGGCCGAGCAATTGTTCGCGGATCCAATCCACCAGCCCACCCCAATATTCGGTGCCGAGGAGAACAATCGGGAAATTAGTCACCTTGCCCGTCTGGACCATGCACAGGATCTCAAAAACCTCGTCCATCGTGCCGTACCCACCCGGCAGCGAGATAAACGCCTGGGAGTACTTGAGGAACATGGTCTTGCGCGCGAAAAAGTAGCGGAAGTTCAGACCCAAATCGACCCACTCATTCAGGCCCTGCTCGAACGGCAGCTCAATGCCTAGGCCTACGGATGTCCCGCCTACCTCGTGCGCACCCCGGTTCGGCCCCTCCATGAGGCCAGGCCCGCCACCGGTGATCACGGCGTACCCCGCCTCCACCAGTGCTGCGCCGAGCTGGCGCGCCTGCTCATACTCCGGGGTGCCCTCACCCAAGCGCGCAGAACCGAACACGGTGACAGCCCAATCAAGGTCATGCAAAGCATCAAAACCAGCGATGAACTCCGAGGTAATACGCATTACGCGCCACGGATCAGCGTGCTTCCAATCATGGTCCGCACGCCCCATTTCCAACAGACGCTGGTCATAGGTAGACGGGTCAAACCCGTTCCTGTCGCGCGCCAAAATGGGGCCACGGAGCGTGCGGTCACGGCCGGGGCCAGAAGACTGACGGGGAGTTTTGTGTGGAGCCACGGGAATTCTTCGCCTTAATACTGTCGTACTTGTCTGTTCTCTTAGGCCTCGGTGAGATACGCCATCAGGGCGTTTGAGACACCCTGAATCTGGCTGACGGGGCATTGCTCGTCGATCTTATGGGCAAAGCCCGGATCGCCTGGGCCGAAGTTCACAGCCGGAATACCCAGACTAGAGAAGCGGGCCACATCCGTCCATCCGAACTTGGCGCGATAAACCCCACCGACAGCCGCCAAAAGCCCCTGTGCGACCGGAACATCCAGGCCGGGCAGCGCGCCACCAACGGCGTCGTCGTAGGTCAACTCCAAGCCTTCTTCGAGGGCCAACACCTCCTCCAGGTGCGCCTTGGCCTTCTCCAGGCTGCAGTCTGGGGCGAAGCGGAAATTGACGGTGAGCTGGGCCTCATCCGGGATGGTGTTCGTGGCCACACCACCTGACAGGCCAACGACGTTGAGGCCTTCGCGGTATTCGCAACCAGCGATGGTGACGGTGCGCGGCTCGTAGGCTGCAATGCGCGCCAGTACGCCTGCGAGATCATGCGCCGCATTGTGTCCCAGCCAGCCTCGCGCGGAATGCGCCCGCGTCCCCCGAGCCGTGATAATGACGCGAATGCTGCCCTGGCAACCGGCCTCAATCACCGCACCCGACGGCTCCCCGAGTAACGCCAGGTCCCCTGCCAGAAGCTCCGGACAGTCACGCTCCAACAAAGCCAGGCCGTTGTACTGCGCGGCCACTTCCTCAGCCTCGTAGCAAATCAAGGTGAGGTCAAAGGCAAGGTCATCCGCATCACACAACGTGGCAAAAGCATGGATGTAGCACGCCATCCCGGACTTCATGTCCACGGCACCACACCCCCACAAAACGTCCCCCTCCATGTGGTGCGGGACGTTGTCCGCGATCGGCACCGTATCAATATGCCCCGCCAACACCACGCGTTGCGGCAGCCCTCGATGCGTCCGCGCCACAAGCGTGTTGCCGCGCCGCACATTCTCCACGCCCGGCAAATCCCGCAGGGGTCCCTCGAGGGCATCGGCGAGGGCCTTTTCATGGTGGGAGGGGGACGGGACGTCGATAAGCTGCTTAGTCAGCTCAACTGGGTCGGCGAAGATATCCACGCGTGCGAGCCTAGTACGATGACACCCATGCCAGTTGGAGCCCGTGCATTAGGAATTGCTCATATCGCCGCCGACGGAACCGTTCTCGATGCCTGGTTCCCCACAGTTTCGCTTATCGACGATATCGCCACTCCCTCCACCCGCCGCGTCAGCGCCAACGAACTTTCCCCGCGCTTGCTCAACCTCGTCGGCATGGACCGGGACAGGCACGTCGAAGTGGTTCCGATCCTCACCGAAATTGCCGATCTGGACGCTCCTGCGATTGATGCTTTCGATGTTTACCTCCGCCTCCACCTGCTCTCCCACCGCAAAGTGCGGCCGCTGGAGATCAACATGACAGACGCACTGGACCTCCTCGTTCCCGTCGCGTGGACCAACAAGGGGCCGTGTCTGCCCGATGATTTTGAATACGTACGGACAAACCTGCGCGCACGCGGAACGATCCACGTGTACAGCATCGAACGACTACCCCGCATGGTGGACTACGTGGTGCCCACCGGTGTCACCATTGCGGAAGCCGAGCGTGTCCGCCTGGGCGCCTACCTCGCCGAAGGAACCACCGTGGTGCGCGAAGGATACGTGTCGTACAACGCCGGCACGCTTGGACCCGTGCGAGTGGAAGGCACTATCTCCTCCTTCGTCGTCGTTGGCGCGCACAGCACCCTCGAGCGTGGCAGTGCCCTCATGGCCACCCGCACCACCGACTTAGGTCGCGCCCCCATGCGCATCGGCGACAACTGCTACTTCCACCCCACCGCCAGCGTCAACGGCATCAGCCTAGGCAACAACTGCAACGTTGGCGCCGGCATCATCCTGGAACCGCAGACCCCTATCTTTGACCCCACCACGGGTAACGATTTCCCCGCCACCAACATCGCCGGTTCAAACAACATGAGCATCCAGAACGAGCCGTACTCCACCATCCCCGTTCTTCGGTGGCGCACCTAGGACTCATACGACACCGCTAAACCGGAGCGCAATGTCAACGGCTGCGCGGCGCCGTTTAAAGTGTTGGGCATGTCCACACCTGTTTCTCCCGTCGCCGATTCCACCGCGCTTGCTCGCGGTCTGAAAACGCGCCACCTCACCATGATGGGCCTCGGCTCAGCTATCGGTGCCGGACTCTTCCTCGGCACCGGCGTTGGCATCGCCGCCGCAGGCCCTGCCGTCATCCTCGCCTACATCGTCGCTGGCTTCATCACCGTGTGCTTCATGCAGATGCTCGCGGAGATGGTCGCTGCACGCCCCTCCTCAGGCACCTTCTCCATCTACGCTGAACAGGCCTACGGCCGCTGGGCAGGCTTCGCCATCGGCTGGCTGTACTGGTTCATGATGATCATGATCATGGCCGTTGAAATCACCGGTGCCTCCGCCATCGTCGCCCACTGGTTTGGCATCTCTCCATGGATCCCGGCGCTGGCGGCCATTGCTGTCTTTACCGTGATCAACTTCGCCGCAGTAAAAAACTTCGGCGAGTTCGAATTCTGGTTCGCACTGATCAAGGTCCTCGTCATAGTCGCCTTCCTGTGCATCGGCGCGGCACTGTGGCTAGGCCTGTTGCCGTCGGGCGACTTCATCGGCTTGACCAACGTCAACGAGGTCGGCTTCATGCCGCACGGTTGGGCTGGCGTGGCTACCGCACTCTTGGCGGTGGCGTTCGCCTTCGGCGGTATTGAACTTGTCACCGTCGCCGCCGCCGAATCCGAAAACCCAGAAGCCGGCGTGCACTCCGCGATCCGCTCCATCATCTGGCGCATCTCCGTGTTCTACATCGGGTCCGTCCTGCTGATCATTCTGCTGCTGCCCTTCGACCAAATCGGTGGCGCAGACTCGGCCGCTGAATCCCCCTTCACCGCCGTCCTGGAGATGGCCAACATCCCAGGTGCCGTGGGCATCATGGAAGCCGTTATCGTCGTAGCGCTGCTTTCCGCATGCAACACTCAGATCTACGGTTCCTCCCGCTTCCTGCAGAACCTCGCCGTGCGCGGCGACGCACCCCAGGCCTTCGCCCAGACCGATAGCCGCGGTGTTCCTGTCCGCGCCGTCGTCGTCTCCGTCTTCTTCGGCTTCGTCGCTGTTGCCCTTCAGTACTGGAACCCACCGGGGCTGCTCGCCTTCCTGCTTAACGCGGTCGGCGGCTGCCTCATCGTGCTGTGGATCGCCGTTGCACTGTCCTTTGTGCGCCTGCACCCCAAACTCGTCGAGAACGGCGAAATTACCGACGTCCGCATGTGGGCACCCAACGTCCTCCCCTGGATCATGGTTGCGCTTACCGGTGGTGTCATCCTGCTCATGCTCTCCAATCCGGACGGGCGTTTCCAGATGTTCGCCGTCGCCGTCGTCGTCGGCATCATTTCCCTCGCCGGCGTCCTGTGGACGCGTAAGCCGGAGGGAAGGACGGCGAATTAATGGGCTCGCGGACAAGCCAAAGCGAACTCGGCACCGGGCTGAAATCCCGACACCTCACCCTCATGGGCCTAGGCACCGCGGTGGGTGCCGGCCTGTTTCTCGGCGTCGGCGTGGGCATCCGCGCTGCCGGCCCCGCGATTCTTGTTGCGTACGCAATCGCCGGGCTCATTGTCATCGCCGTTATGCGCATGCTCGGCGAGATGGCTGCTGCGCACCCCTCGTCGGGTTCTTTTGCCACCTACGGGCGCATGGCATTCGGCCACTGGGCGGGGTTCTTGCTCGGCTGGCTGTATTACTTTCTGCTGATCATGGCGTGCGGCGCCGAACTCACCGGTGCATCCGCCATGATGGCCTCCTGGTTTGACGTGCCCCAATGGGTGCCAGGGCTCACCGTCGTGGTCATTCTCACCGCCGTGAACCTGGCCCAGGTCAAGGGGTTCGGCGAATTTGAGTACTGGTTCGCCATGATCAAGATCGCGGTGATCATCGGCTTCCTCATCATTGGCGTGCTGCTGTGGCTCGGCGTTTTGCCGGCAAGCGGTTTCGTCGGCTTTGACAACGTGCGCGAATCCGGCTTCGCCCCCAACGGCATCGCGGGTATCGCCGCGGGGCTTCTCGCCGTCGCTTTCGCATTCGGGGGCATCGAAGTGGTCACTATCGCCGCCGCCGAATCCGAAAACCCGGCCGATAACGTCAAGCGCGCCGTGAACTCCATCATCTGGCGCATCGCCGTGTTCTACCTCGGCTCCGTCGCCGTGATCACGCTGCTGCTGCCCTACGCGTCCATCGACGGTGCTGATTCCGCTGCGGACTCCCCCTTCACTGCCGTGCTCGACATGGCCAACATTCCGGGCGCCGCAGCGTTCATGGAAGTGGTCATCGTGCTCGCCCTGCTTTCCGCGTTCAATGCCCAGATCTATGGCACCTCCCGCCTCGCCTACCAGCAGGCCCTCGAAGGCGACGCTCCGAAGTGGATGGCTAAAACCAACGCCAACAACGTGCCCATGAACTCGGTGCTCATCTCTGTGTTCTTCGCGTTCGTCGCGGTCGGCCTACAGTGGTGGAATCCGCCGGGAATGATTGACTTCATCATGTCCGCCACCGGTGGCTGCCTCATTGTCACGTGGATCATGATCACGCTGAGCTTCATCAAACTTCACCCGCGCATCAGCTCCTCTGCCGTCCGCGTACGCGGCGCCACGTGGGTGCCGTGGGTCACGTTGGCCGCTTTGCTCGGGCTCACCGTTCTCATGCTTTTCGACGCCAACGCCCGCTCCCAAGTCATCTCCGTCACCATCCTCTCCCTTGCATTGGTCGGCTTGTCGCTTCTAACGAAGAAGCGGAGCGCCCTAAAGTAATCCGCATGGATTCACCCACGACTGCACACGCCCGCGGCATAGCAACGCTGACCTACGACGGCACCGTCCTCGACGTCTGGTACCCAGCCCCCAAGATTGGAGAGGCGGTGACAGGGACGGGGACACAGCGCCTCGACGAACCTGACGCCCGCTTCGCAGCGCTGGTTGGCCCCGACGAAGACCGCGGCGTGGCGCGCGTAGCGGTGGAAACGACGATCGCGGATCTTGCACAGCCCGCCGTCGACGCCTACGACGTTTACCTGCGCCTCCACCTCCTCTCCCACCGCCTCATCCGCCCCCACGGTGCGAACATGGACGGCATCTTTGGGCTGCTGTCCAACGTCGTGTGGACAAACTACGGCCCCTGCGCCGTCGGTGATTTTCAGATGACGCGCGGGCGTCTCGCGGCGAAGGGACCGGTGGTGGTTTACTCCGTGGACAAGTTCCCCCGAATGGTGGACTACGTTGTCCCAACCGGTGTGCGCATCGGCGATGCTGACCGTGTCCGCCTTGGCGCCCACCTGGCCGAAGGCACCACCGTCATGCACGAAGGCTTTGTGAACTTCAACGCCGGCACCCTCGGCGCCTCCATGGTCGAGGGCCGTATCTCCGCTGGCGTTGTCGTCGGGGACGGTACAGACATCGGCGGCGGAGCGTCCGTCATGGGCACACTGTCCGGTGGTGGGAAGGAAACCATCACAATCGGGCAGCGCTGCCTGCTCGGCGCGAACTCAGGAGTGGGCATATCACTAGGCGATGACTGCGTTGTCGAAGCTGGCCTCTACCTCACCGCCGGCACCAAAGTTCGCCTCAGCGACGGCACGGAAGCGAAAGCCCTCGAACTGTCCGGCAAGAACGGTCTTTTATTCCGCCGCAATTCGCTCACCGGAGCCGTCGAAGCCGTCCGCGCCAAGGCTGTCGAGCTCAACGAGGCGCTGCACAAAAACTAGCCCAACGCCTGTTTCTGTGGATAAAACGTCGTTTTGTAGACGTGTCACTACAGTTATCCACAGGCGCAGCACGTGATGCTTGCGGGCGCCTTCCCACCCACATAGCGTCCGAAGTATGACGTTCGACGAACTCCTGGAGGTCCTCTCCGGCACCGCGCTCACCGCCCTCGAAGGCTTTGACCGCCAGCGTGCTATTGCCGCCGGGATGTCGCCACGCCACGCTGCTGATCTCCAGACCGTCCACCGCGCTTACTGGGGGCCAACGCGCACCCCCAAGCAACAACGGCTCGCCCGGGAGGAGGCGTTGGTGGGTGGGTTTGTGGTGGAGCAGCTGGTGTTCGTCGAGAAGCGAATCGCGCATATCGAAGACCACGGCGAGCGCATGCGTCTTCGCCGCGCTCTGCTGGCTTCGCATTGCACATACGAGGCTTTACGGCGTCGCGCCGACCGCCTCATCCCCCGCCCCCAGCCCGCAGCACCGAAGCCGCAGGTGAAATTCCACGCGCCACGGGATGGGATGGGAGGCATGTCTGTCACTGCACCCGAACGGGACCTGGCGGACTTGGAACACGCGCTGCGCTCGTTGATTGATCCGTCGAAGCCTGCTGCGGCACAGATGGTCCGACCGCTGCTCAAGCTCTTGCGGGGTGATGGCGCAGGTATTCCCGCCGCTGCCCCGCGCCCCTTGGTGCTCATCCCGCTGCCCGCTTACGTGAGAATCGTGCGCGGCGAAGGCTATGAGACCATCCTTGGGCTCACCGACGGCACCACCATGACCGGTGCGGACTATCTCGCCGAGTACCACGGCGCGGAACTCGAGGTGGCGCTTTTCCATCCACAGGAAGGCGCCGTCAACCTCTACCGGACGCAGCGGTTTGCCAACCAGAAGCAACGGGACCTAGCCAAGGCGGTGATGCCGGTCTGCCCGGTGCCTGGATGCCGGCATGGTGCAGAAAACTGCGAAATCCACCACATCACAGCCTGGAAGAACGGGGGCGAGACGAATGTTGCGAACCTTGTCCCCCTCTGTCGCTACCACAACGGCACCAACGACGACGACCCTGGCATGGTGCGTCGCGGCCGAATAGACAAGGTTGGCGCCCAACCAATCTGGCGCTCACCTAACGGCTACGCAGTGCCCAATAAACACAGCGAATGGGGCGCGTTGAATGTTCTTTTTAAACCGTTTCAATACGGATGACTTTGGGGCGCCCGAAAGTCCATAGCTTGTTGATGATGAAGTTCACCGGCATTGCCACCAACGTAGAAATCCCGGCGGACCAGTAGAACTTCGTGCGCAACCCCGTGGAGCCATCGAAGATGTGGTCCGGCAAAGCGATGGGTGATGTTGGATTCATCAACAACGTAGCTACAGTTTGGCTGACCACGAACGCCACCACGCCCGTGGTCAAGAAAGGGAAAAACCCGCGCAGCCAAGACCGTTTTGACGCGTTCTTAAACGTCCAAGAGCGGTTCAACTGGTAATTCCAGGTGTTGGCAACAACGAAAGCGATCGTCATGATCACGTGGTACCAACGGATATTCCACCGAGTGCCAAAGAGGTTCAAAAAGACATCATTCTCATGGATGCCCCACCCGGCGCCGAAACTCTTCGTGGCTATGAACACCACGAGAAGGTTCACCAGCACACCCGAGCCACCCACGATGCCGAACTTGATGAACTCGCGAGCACTATCGACGAGCTTCACACTCTTCGCCTTATTCGCGCCACTAACCGCCGCAGACCCGACGGGCTCAGCCGACTCAGCCGACTCCGCCGATGAGGGCACCGTTTCCACCATGCAGCTCTCCTCAGTCCGGGTTTTAGGGTGCGTTCAACTTTCGGCAATCTTACTCCGTGAGACACGACGCGCCGAAACCGTGCGTGTTCTGGGCGTGTTTAGGAAATCAATCGGTTGGCCGCGGCGGCGATGTGTTCGTCGGTCGCTGTCAGGGCGATGCGGACATGGTCAGCGCCGGCTGGGCCGTAGAAATCACCGGGGGCGGCGAGGATGCCACGGTCGGCAAGCCAGTCGAGGGCCTGGCGGGAATCCATGCCATCGCGCTGTGCCCAGAGGTACAGGCCAGCATCGGAATGGTCGACGGTGAACCCAGCCTCGGGCAAAGCCTTGAGCAGCTCAAGACGACGCATCGCATAGGTAGAGCGCTGCATTTCTTCGTGCAGGTCAATTTCTAGCGCAGCAACCATAGCGTGTTGGATCGGCCCCGGAACGATGAGACCGGTGTGTTTGCGCACCTCCAGAATTTCCTGCACAAGCGCTTCGTCGCCGGAGACCATGCCGCAACGATAAGACGCCATATTGGACGTTTTGGACAGGGAGTGCAGCGCCAACAAACCGGTATTGTCACCATCCGTGACAGACGGGTGTAGCAGCGACACCGGTTCAACGGACCACCCTAAGTACAAGTAGCACTCATCGGAGGCGATGATGGCGCCGGTTTCCTGCGCAAACGCAACCCAGGCGCGCAGCTGCTCTACAGGGGCTACTGCACCGGTCGGGTTGGAGGGCGAGTTGAGGAAGACGAGGGCGGTGTCGCGGGGGGCATTGGCCGGGTCGTCGCAGCGCACGACGTTGCACCCGGCGATGAGTGCGCCGACTTCGTAGGTGGGGTACGCGACTTCCGGAATAACAACGGTTTGGCCACGCAGGCCCAGCATCGTGGGCAACCATGCCACGACTTCTTTAAGCCCGATGGTGGGCAGCACGGCGCTTTCACTGAGTCCTTCGATGCCGAAGCGACGCGACAGCGCGGAGACGATCGCCGCTCGCAACTCAGGCGTTCCAGTCGTCTGCGGGTAGCCCGGCTCGGCGGCGTTTTCAGCCAGCGCGAGTTGGATAGACGGCGGGACGGGGTCAACGGGCCCGCCCACGGACAGGTCCACCAGCCCATCCGGGTGGGCGGCGGCGCGCGCCTTCACGTCGGCGATGGTGTCCCACGGGAAGTCCGGCAGGATGTGGCTGAGTGGTTGGCGCGGGCCCATGTCCTACTCCTGGTTCATTGGTGGCAGCGCAGCCACGAAGGGGTGGTCGAAGTCGTAGGGGCCTTCGGCGGCGGCGCCGCCTGGGGAGCCGAGGTCGTCAAAAAACGCGACGTTGGCGTCGTAGTAGTCGTTCCACTCATCGGGCAGGTCATCTTCGTAGAAGATGGCTTCGACGGGGCAGGCGGGTTCGCAGGCGCCGCAGTCCACGCATTCGTCGGGGTGGATGTAGAGCATGCGTTTGCCCTCGTAGATGCAGTCGACGGGGCATTCCTCCACGCATGAACGGTCGAGCACGTCAACGCATGGTTCAGCGATGATGTAGGTCAAGGGGTCTCCTCCGTTTTGTCGGTTGGGTCCAGTATGTCACTTATCGCGCAGCAAGGGCCAAATGCCTCCTGCGGTGCCGGCGGCGAGCAGGAGGAGCGCGGGAAGATGGTGGGTGCGTAGGAGTTCGCGGGTCACGTCGGGCCCCATGTAGAGCAGTGCTAGGCCCACGAGCCATGTCCAGGTAGGCACCAAAGCAATGGTGCTTTTCGACGTCCACAGTCTCCCCGTCTTCGTCCCCACCCCACCCAACACCCAGGCGGCGACGATGGCCGGAATCCCCCAGAGTTTGTCGAGGGAACCGACCTCCACCAGCAACGTCACGAGTGCACCGACGCTAAGCCAGGTGATACCGGCTCGAGCTTCGCCGGGTGTGAAGTCGGTGCGTGGCTGTGGGGTCATCGGGGGATTCCGCTGGTGATGTCCGCGCCGGGTTCCAGCGGCAGGCCCGCTCCGACGCAGTAATGTTCGCGGCGAAGGATGGGTTGCGCGATGAGGTTAGACAGTGCGTAGGTGACCACGGTGGCATCCGGTGCGGTGGCAAAGGCGGCGTGTGGGTTGGTGGTGGACACGGAGCCGTCAGCTACCCAGATTTGGGTGGCATGGGCGCGCATGGCGGCGGTTTTGGCGGCGTAGGTGGTGTCGTCGAGTTCTACCCAGGTGTCCACTGTATCGACGGCGTCGAGTTCGCCGGGCTCAGGGCGGGTCCAGCCGGAGGGGATATGGGTGGCGATCATCCCGTCAAGCTCGCTGCGCAGACGCGCGGCCCACAGGATGCGCGGGACGTGCACGCGTTCGGCTGCCGCATGGGTGATCTCGTGGGCACGGATGTGGTCGGGGTGCCCGTAGCCGCCGTTAGAGTCGTAGGTGAGCACCAGGTGGGGGCGTTCCCGATTGAACACGTCTACGAGGTCATCGATTGCTCGCTGCCCGGAATTAACAAAGGCCTTCGGGTTCCGGCTCGCTGGTGAGCCCGCCATGCCTGAATCCCGGTACTTGCCCGCACAGCCGAGAAATTCCCCGCGCACACCAAGGGCGGACAGTGCCGTGTTCAACTCGTGAATACGAAACCCGCCGAGCTGGTCTGCATGATCATTAACCAGGTGCTGGTAAGGCTCCCCGATGACCTCGCCTTCTTCCCCGAGCGTGCAGGTGACCACGAGGACATCCGCACCCCGGCGCGCCAAAGTGGCAAGGGCACCGCCGGTGAACAGCGCCTCATCATCCGGGTGGGCATGAACAGCCACAACTCTGAAACCAGTGAGATCACGGGACATGTTCGTTCTCCTCTTCAGGTGGTAAAGGGTCATCGTTCAGGGGGCTCACTGCGTTGCCCCCATTCCTTGTGTTCAGAACCCAGGTGGGGGCAGCGGTCAGTCGCGCCGCAGGATCATCGATGAGTGCGGGTGAGGACAAGGAGGTGCCCAATGCCACGATGTGTTCTTCTCGGAGCAGTGGCAGCCACACCGCTTCCTTCTTGAGCAGCCCAGCCACCCGTTCACTCGCTTGTTTGGCGCCGATCGTGCCACTCAAGATATCCGCCGCGAGGTCTTCCGTTTCGGGCAGGCACAACCCGCTCAAGTTGCCAGCCAGCACGCCGTCCTCGGCTAGGCACTGAATCTCACTTGCCCATGCATTTGGGCTGGTGCGAAGCGACCATCCGACCACGGCATCGATTTCACTGCTCGGTAAGCGTTTCGCGATGTCAGTCATATCCGTAGCCACAGCCTCCGCTGGAATATCGTGGCCATTGAGTACGTCCACGATGGCGCGCGCCGCTGGCATCGCCTCACGGTCCCTCGGGTCTGCAGCAATCCGTAGCGGTCGCTTCTTCGTCGCAGGAATCGCGGCGGCGGCTCCCCCCGGAGCCGCCGGAGCAGCAGCAGAAGAAGTTAGCGCACCAGTGGTGGAGGTGCGGCCGGAGGCGATACGGGAGATGAGGGGGACGTCGATAAGCGATGAGAGGGCTTGACGCGCGGCGAGCTCCCCAAGAACGGGCGAATCAACAGACATGGTCACACCAAGCTCGCGCGGCCCCTTCCGCATTTCCACCTGTGTATCCGGGATGAGGGAGTACGTATCCATGGACGTCTCCCCCGGCACGTGGTCCACGAATGCGTACTGGCCAGAGCGCAGGCGGTCCGCCACTTGGTCCGTCGAACGCGCCGCGGCGAGGGTGAGGATATCGATGCCCGCAGGCCCCTCCCCCCAAAACCTGTCATTCCGGTTTAACACAATGACCCCCGCGGCCTGATCCACGGAATTCACCATGTAGCGACCAGCAGAGGCAGGAATGGTACGGGCAAGCGCGGTGGCAAAGTCATTCGCCCCTGAATCCAGCAAATGGGACGGGAGAAGATGCGTGAACAGGAACTGCCACTCCTCTACCGGCTCCGCGAACACCACATCAACGGTCTTGCCAGACCCACTCACCCGGATATCACTAATGGCGCGATACGCAGCCGGGTCGACTGTCCCAGGGGTGGACACCATCCCACGCCACAAGTACACGAAATCCGCACCGGTGAGCGGACTGCCATCAGACCACTGGGCGGCCGGGTTGATCTGGTAACGCACCGTAGGCCGCTCCGCGTCTGGAACAAAGTCCGCGCTCTCCGCGACGTCGGAGTTAAGGAGCCACTCCCCCTCCGGCCCACGGACGAAAGGACTCGGAAGCGTTAGCTCCGCGATGTCATGCACCGTCGAGTTCTCATCCGCGGCAAGGTGCGGATTGAGCCCGTTGCGCAACGGCGACACCCCCACCCGGACTTCGGAGCGCGCCGCCGGGGCGGGTACCGGGGTCGAGGTAGTGGTTGTCTCCTCCTCCACGATCGGGGGCGGACCTGGGTTAGCGGTGCATGCGGAAAGGGCGAGGAGAAGGGGGATCGTGGATAAGCGAAGTGCTCCCTTCATGCTTACTTATTCAACTGCTTCGCACGGGAGCGGGCACGGCCGCGTTCCGTGGCTCCCAGGATGAGCTTGCGCACGCGCATGACGTTGGGGGTGACCTCGACGCACTCGTCATCGTCACAGAACTCAATGGCTTCTTCCAGCGAGAGGGTCTTCGCCTTGGCCAGAGTCACCGTCGTATCAGCGGACGCCGCACGCATGTTGGTGAGCTTCTTCTCCTTGGTGATGTTGATGTCCATGTCCTCATCACGGCTGTTCGCGCCAACGACCATGCCCTCGTAGGTTTCCGCGCCGGGCTCGACGAAGAACTCGCCGCGGTCTGCGAGCTGTTGCAGCGCGTATGCGGTGACCTGGCCAGAGCGGTCGGCGACAAGCGAACCGGTCGGGCGGCCCTTGATCTCGCCGGCCCACGGGCGGTGCTCGATGGAGTAGGAGTTCGCAATACCGGCGCCATGGGTCTCGGTGAGGAAGGTGGTGCGGAAGCCGATGAGGCCACGGGACGGGACGTCGAATTCCATACGCACCCAGTCACCCGAACCGGCGTTGCCCATGGCGGTCATCTGGCCCTTGCGGCTGGCCATGAGCTGGGTGACGGCACCCTGGTGCTCAGCCGGGGTGTCGATGATCATGTGGTCATACGGCTCGTAGGTTTTGCCGTCGATCTCCTTTGTCACCACCTGCGGTTTGCCCACAGTGAGCTCGAAGCCTTCACGACGCATCGTCTCAATCAGCACCGTCAACGCCATTTCACCGCGGCCTTGGACTTCCCACGCATCCGGACGATCCGTGGGCAGCACCTTGATGGACACGTTGCCGATGAGCTCCTGATCCAAGCGCGCCTTGACCAGGCGGGCGGTGAGCTTGTCGCCGCCACCGCGGCCAGCCATCGGGGAGGTGTTCACACCGATGGTCATGGAAATTGCCGGGTCATCGATCTTGATGCGGTCCAGAGGCGCCACGTTGTCGGGGTCGCACAGAGAGTCACCGATCATGATTTCGTCGATGCCAGACACAGCGGCGATGTCGCCGGCCACGACCGCACCGGTCGCCGGGACACGCTCAAGCCCCTCGGTGACCAGCAGCTCCGCGATGCGGACGTTCTTGACGTGTTGCTCCCCGTCCTCGTCGTAGTGCACCCAGGCAACGTTGTCGCCCTTCTTCACAGAGCCACGGAACACGCGGATCAGAGCGATACGGCCCAGGAAAGAAGAGGAGTCCAGGTTGGTCACCTGCGCCTGGAAGGGGGCGTCGATGTCGGCGGAGGGTTCCGGCAGGACATCGTAGATGACGTCGAAAAGCGGCTGCAGGTCCTCGTTGGCTGGTAGTTCGCCGTCACCCGGGTTCTCCAGAGAGGCCCGGCCCGCACGGCCGGAGGTATAGAGCACCGGCAGCTCCAGCAGGTTTTCAGCGGCCTCGGCAGCCTCCGGGTCTTCCAGAGCCGCGCCGAGCTCCAGCAGCAGGTCCTGGGCTTCTTCCACAACCTCATCGATGCGTGCATCCGGGCGGTCCGTCTTGTTCACGCAGATGATCACCGGCTTCTTTGCCTCCAGGGCTTTGCCGAGGACGAAGCGGGTTTGTGGGAGGGGCCCCTCGGAGGCATCGATAAGCAGGACAACGCCATCAACCATGGAAAGGCCACGCTCGACCTCGCCACCGAAGTCCGCGTGGCCCGGGGTATCAATCACGTTGATCACCAGGTCACTGCCATCTTTGCCTGCACCTTGACGGCGGATGGCGGTGTTCTTCGCCAAAATGGTGATGCCACGCTCCGATTCAAGCTCACCGGAGTCCATAACACGGTCGCCGTGTTCGCCGTGATCACCGAAGACGCCGGACTGCTCCAGCATTGCGTTGACGAGGGTGGTTTTACCGTGGTCAACGTGGGCGACAATGGCTACATTGCGAAACTCTGGGTGCGACACGCGCTCTCCTTTTGCGTGGAATGTGCCTCCCGCTCATGCGCGGGCAGGCCTTGAACGGTTAAACCCTACTCCGCCTTACCCTTATCCGCGATCTTTCGCACGGCTTCCACAACGCCGAACACAAGAAAACCTGTAATCAGACCCGCCACGAGTGACCCACCGGTGTCCACGAACCAGCCGGCTGCTCCCCCGCCGCCGGCTTCCGCGCCGCGCTGCAGCACGTCGTGGGGCCAGTGCCACCCAATGACCTCGTGCAGACCGCGGATGATCAGGTGCCCGCCGACCCACAGCATGGCCACCGTGCCGATGATGCCAATCGCCTGCAACACGTACGGCATGCCTTTGACCAGGCCCCTGCCCACCGCCGGGGCGTGACCACGCTCAATCATGCCCAGTCCGATATCGTCGATCTTCACCAACAACGCCACCGCACCGTACACCGCCGCCGTAATGAACAGCGCCACGGCGACAAGGACAGCAAACTCCATCCACAACGGCTGGTCCGCTACCTCATCGAGGGAGATGATCATGATCTCCGCCGACAAGATCAGGTCCGTGGTCACTGCACGTTTGACCAGGGTGTCCTCATCCGCCTCGTCGCGGTTGACGGCACGGTCGGCTTGTTCTTCCGCATCATGCAGAAGCTTATCGACGATCTTCTCCGCCCCCTCAAAACACAAATACGCCCCACCCAGCATCAGGATGGGAACGAGTGCCCACGGAGCGACCGCGTTAAGCAGCAACGCAATCGGGAGAATAAAGATCAGTTTGTTGCGCAGCGAGCCCTTAGTGATCTTCCAGATCATCGGCAGCTCACGCGCCGGGGTCACGCCGGTGACGTACTGCGGGGTAACAGCAGCATCATCGATGACAACACCGGCGGCCTTCGCCGATGTTTTCGCTGTCATGGCCGCAACATCATCCGCGCTGGAGGCGGCGGTGCGGGCGATCAGGGCGACGTCGTCAAGCAGTGCAAGAAGGCCTCCGGCCATGAGCAAACCTTTCAGAGAGTGGTTTTGTCAGCGCAGTTTATGCGACTGGCATAAGTTCCACTTCCTCAGCCCACGTCAACTCGATGCCCTGGGCGCGAAGCCACTCCATCGCGTCATCGTCGTGGCGAGTAATTCCTTCCACTGCGTTGAGCGTGGCATCAATGGCCTTCTCCGCGTCTTCCGCGCTGATCAGGCCGGCGGAGGTAGCGGCGGCGAGCTCATCAATATCGAGCACATCAATCGCCTCCCCCTGCACCATCACCAGGTCAACATAGAGGTCGCGGGTGCGCCACACCTTGCCCTCAATGTCGATCTCCGCGATATCGAAGTAGTAGTCCTGCTCCGCTTCCACCCCCTCGCGGAAGTGGAAGATGTTGGCGCGCAGATTCAGCTTCGGCAGCAGCCAACTCTCCAGGTAGCCAAACTTCGGGTGGTTCGCCCCGCGCGCCATGTAGAGGCCAAAATCCGTGACCTTGAACGTGTCCACCTCACGGAGATACCCCTTCGGGTCCGTGTTGGTGTTAGAGGTCATGTCAAATGTCTCCTGCTTCACCGGGTGAAGGTTCACAGTCATAGTGCCTCTCCTCTCGTGACCGTTGCTCATGGCTATTACTTGACTCGTGCCGCCAGTGCCGTGGGCGCGAACCCACAGCTCTTGCCACCTGTATTCACCGATCCGGCAACCACCGCGAGGATCGTGCCGGACCCAGTGTCCGCAACCCCGGACAGAGTTGCCGGTCCTGTTGGGTTAATCCCGTTGTTCTGAAGTGGCGTTACACCCGAACGGAAAGTGCCCAAGTTGACCCAATAAACGTTCATCTGGTCTTGCTCAGGAGCAGCTGCTTTTGTTCCCAGCGCAGTGAAGACGAACGTAGCCTGCCCCGCCTTCGGCGCCGGTGCCGGCAAAGCAGCAGGCCCTGGCACCGCGATCGCGGTGCCAGTGGAGGTCAGCCCCGGCCCCATGCAGTGCGGAGACACCGTGGGCCAGAAGGCTTGGCGGAATTGCGGTGCATTATCCGGAAGTGGCGGGCCGCCGACCTCACCGGTACCAGCTAAAAAAGCCAAGCCCTGCAACAGTGCGTCCCGCACCTGCGGCGGCACCCAGGGCTGGTTGGCAAAGTCGGTGACAGCACGCTGGACATCGGGCATCGGCTGACCGAGGGGACCAACGATATGGGGCACCTGGATATGAGGCAGCGATGAAATTCCCGGCGCGGGCTGCGCATTAGCCAAAGGAATGGCCGGCGCAATGGTGCCCACGGATGCAATGGCCATGAGACCAGTGGCAGTGAGAGCAGAAATACGGGATGTGCGGGGACGCTTCAGCATCATCTACAAGACATTCCTTTGCGTTGGTACAATAACGCGTTAACTTGAACAACTTTAGTCACATTAGAAACAATTGCAACACGTTTGGTGATTGTGTATCCCTCGGGGCGCTGTCAGTCAGTGGCGCGTCGGGCTAAAGTAGTGCCTCATGGAGCCTACGCCTCGATATCCACTCACCCCCACCACGTTGGGCGATGGTGCGAACGTGCGCGTGGGCAACCTCGTGCAGGCAACTCTTTTTGATCATATCCCCACTGTCGCCGGCTCCGAGCACAATCTTGCCACCTCTGTGGAACTCGAGCCGCATGCACTCACTGGCACGTGGCGGGTGCGCTGGCCCCTAGCTTTCGGTGCGATCATCGGGGAGATCGACGCGGCCACACGCGCGGACTATCCCCTCGTGGATGTCATCCATGAGTGCGGCTTCATCCCTGCTGCACAAGCCTCGTTTGAGCTTGACCGCATCACGGGGATCTACGATGTCATCGTCCATCTCGCCCTCCCCGAGTTTGTGGTGCCGCGTAACAATCCGGTAGACGGCGCTATGGTGTTGCCCTCGGGAAGTGGCGGTGTCCATGAGCGTTTGCCGGTAGACGTGACGGCGGGTGATTACACCGAGGCGGAGACGAAGCGTTTGTCCCCCGGCCAATGGTTGGTGGGGCTGAACATCCATGAAAACACTGTTGTGGTCACCTGCGATGGACGCGTCCTGGGTGCTCTCGGTGAAAGGGATAGCGGTGAGGTCAGGGCCTTGCTCGAGATGCTTATCGACGATCCCGCCCCCGTTCTCGCCCGCGCCATGGCCAAAGACGGCACCGTAACTTTGGATATTGCCCGCCAATCCACAGTGCAGGCAATGCGGAATCTTCCCACGCTCCCCGTGTCTGAGATGCCCCAGCCGAATTCCTTCCAGGTTTTTGAGTTTGGGGACGGAACCGTTGCGGTGACTGTGGATAGTTCAGTGGCAGTCGACCCGGACGACCAGCCCATTCCAGCAGGTAACGCGCGTACTGTGATCCTCCCCGACACGATCTCAGAGCCACCTACCAAGCCTATCGACGAAACCCCAACCGAGCCCTTCCCAGCCCCCATCGGCTTCACCCCACCCTCCCACGATTCCGTGGCTAGTGAGAATAATTACTTGTCGGAAGTGGAGAAGGTCCGCGTACGCCGCGCCCAACGCGACGAACTCTTGCGGAAGAGAGTCGAGCAAATGTTAAGCGCCCAATCTGAGCCCGAATCCGAGCCTGAGCCTGTGATCACCCCTGAGGAAGAAACCAGCACATACACCGGACGACACCGTAAACCCGATTAATCAGGTGATTCATTCGGCTTGTGGTTAGAGTGTCTCCAGAAAACTCTCCCTCCAAGAAAGAAACGAGCTGTCCCCACTATGACGCAGCGCCCGTACACACCACTATCCCACTTGGCGGGAACCGCCCTTACCGTCGCGCTTTGTGCCAGCGCGGTGAGCACCCCGACAGCTGAGGCCCAAAGTTCAGACCTCGGGCAGCTGAGTTCCGGCAGGTTAAGTTCCGGCAGCTCGGGCTTCCCAGGCAGCTCCGCTCCCCACCAGCCGAATGGCACGCCGAAGACGATCAGTGAAGGTCTCACCGTCAAACTCATCGGTGACCTGCTGGGGAGGCACCAACACGTCGTTGGTCTTGGCGCCGTGGACCTGGGCATCATGGTGCCACTGGGAATTGGGGAGGAAATGGGACAACAGTTCGGCGTCATCTTCGGAGATTCCTTTACCGGAAACGGCTTCGGCCAAGGCGATTGGCTCAGCCCCGTCGGTGTCCGCGCTGTGTGCGATGAAAACGGCCGCATTCGCTTCATCGCCCCGCTTAACCGCGGCGATAAGGTCGAGCAACTCGTCGATTACCGCCACGACAACGGCCTCACCCTGATCCCATCCGATGTGATAAACCTAGGCGGGACCCTGTACATGCAAGGCATGTGGAACCGGGGTATTGGCAATGTGCTGCAGACGGAGATCTGGAGGTCGACGGATGGGGGTGCGCGGTGGACGTCGATAAGCAAAAGCCCCGCTAACCACCTTGATGGAATGGGCAACTTGATCAGCTGGGAGCTGGGGCCGGACGGGTTCATCTACGTGGTGTCGTCTGAATTTAAGCGCAACCACCCGGTGTATCTGTCCCGGTTCCGCGAGGCTGATATTGCCAACCCGGCGCGGTGGGAGCGATTCAATCCGCGCACTGGGATGTGGGGCGGGGACCTGGTGCCGATTTTGAGCAACAACGTGCGTGCTGGCGAGATGTCCCTGCGTTACATCCAGGGCCACTGGGTGCTGGCAATGTTCAACGAGCAGACCGCGTCGATTGAAGTGCGCATCTCTCCCACTATCGCGACCGATTGGAACGCGATCTCACCTGCGCACGCCGTTGTTGCGGGGTCCCGCGGCTGGTTGGGGACGCAAAATGAGAATAACTTCACACAACTCTATGGTGGCTACATAGTGCCCGGCTCCACTCTGGACAACCTTGACCTCGTGGTGTCTCAATGGAACACATCGAATAATTCGCGATACATGGCTACGCAATTCAACGTGAAGGGGCTGGACACCTTCTTTGGCATCACACCCGCCGCGCCGCACGAGGTAGGCAATCAGGACAGCGTCAACACTATTGAGGAGCCAGTCACGCCAGACGTTGAAGCGAAACTCAGCGAGGAGCGGGCCGTGGAGGAGGCTGCGGACGTGGTCTAGGCGTTCTCCGTTTCCTCCCCCTCGTATTCATGCACGATGCGCGTGGACACGTCCCGAATCTCCTTGAGCGCCTCGTAAAAACGTCCCATCTCATTCCACACGCCGTCCTCCGACAGCACGCCGTAGGGTGCACGTGGGAACTTTTCCATGTCCTCGCCCCACTGCGACTCGTAATACTCGATGAGGAGCCTTAGCGACGCCCAATCTTGCGCCAGCTGCTCCCCTGCGGCTTCCCACTTCTCATTCACGGTGGTGATATGCCGGAGGCGCGAGTCGGCCTGTTTGATGTGCTCGGGGACGTTCTCAGAAGTCATAGCTGCACGATACCTGCAGAATACCTGCAGAATGTTTTTCGCTTCCTAAGTGTGAGAACAGGACTACCATGGAACGTGCCTGATTATTCGTCACCCAAGGAGGACACCATGGCAACTGGTAACGACAAAGGACCAAACCCATACGTCGTCGACATTGAGAAGGCGACCCTGGACAACGAGGCTTTCCGTGACACCCTGTGGACCGGTGAGAACCTCCAGCTCACCGTCATGACGATCCCGCCGGGCGGCGAGATCGGTGCTGAGATTCACGGTGGCCACGACCAGTTCCTGCGCCTCGAAGCTGGTGAGCTCCGCGCCATGATCGGCGCCAGCGAGGACGACCTGGAAGTTGACCAGGTTGTCGGCCCTGACTGGGCGGCATTCGTTCCGTCTGGCAAGTGGCACAACTTCACCAACGAGGGCTCTGTTCCAGCGAAGCTGTACTCCATCTACGCTCCGCCAGAGCACAAGCCGGGCACCCGCCACGAGACCAAGGCGGACGCTGACAGCGACCCGCAGGAGACTGATGGCGTGTAAACACCCCGTCCTGATCGCACTCTGATTCAACCGGCCCGCAACATGTGAGCCGGTTTTTCATTGAAGTGTCACGTCAGATTCACTCCCGTGACACCTTGCGTTCTTAGCGTCTGTGGTTGACCTGCATCCCCTAGACACAAGGTTTTCCGCATGAGCTTCCGTTCCCTGCGCGCCACCGTTGCCACCGCGACGATCAGCGCCCTGTCCGTCACTGCACTGACCGTCCCTGTGGCGTCGGCCGACGAGGACACTGCCAAGATCTCCATTTCCAACATCACCGACTTCCACGGTCGTTTCAAGTACGCCGAGGATGTCCGCAATCCTGCGAATTCGGTTCCCGGAGCAGAGCGTCTCAAGTGCGCTATTGATAAGGAAGCGGAGCCGTATGGTGGCGCGCACATCTTCACGTCTTCCGGCGACAACATCGGCGCCAGCCCGTTCGAAGCAATGCTGCTTGATGATGCCCCTACCATCGACGTCCTCAATTCCATGGACCTCGAGGTCTCCGCAGTGGGTAACCACGAATTCGACAAGGGCGCCGCCGACCTGTCGGACCGTGTGATCCCCAACGCTTCGTTTTCATACCTGGCCGCAAACGCTGAAACCGTCAAGGGCACCGCGCCGTATGAGATGAAGGAGCTCGACGGCGTGAAGGTGGCCTTCATCGGCACCGTCACCGCTGATATGCCGAACTTGGTGAGTCCCGACGGCATCGCGGGCATAACCTGGAGTGACCCGGTAGAAGCCACCAACGCTGTGGCCAAGAAGATTAAGGAGTCCGGCGAGGCAGACGTCGTCGTGGCGCTGGTCCACGCAGGCGACATCAGCCCAGACAAGTTCCCGAACGTCGACGTCGCATTCCTCGGCCACACCCATGCCTACGTCAACCCCACTGGAACTGACACCCCGGTAGTCCTGCAGGCTGGCCAGTACTCCCAAGGTTTCGCCAACGTCGATCTGAGCATCGACCGCGCGACAAAGAAGGTGACGGTGGATGAGGCAAAGGTCGTCGATAATGCAACGATCCTTGCGTGCAATACGAAGTACCCGGAGATCGCCGCCATCGTCGATGCAGCTGAAGCAGAGGCAAAGACGGAGGGGGAGAATCTGGTTGCCACCATCGACCAGGCCTTCACTCGCGGTAGAAACGAGGGCAAAGACTCCGGTTCCAACCGTGGTGTGGAGTCCTCCCTCAACAACCTTCTGGCTGAAGCTGCCAAGTGGTCGATCGCGGCGAACTCCAGCGTCACACCTGACATCGGTGTGATGAACGCTGGCGGCGTGCGGGACGACTTGGCAGCCGGGGACATTACCTACCAGCAGGCCTTCTCCGTTCAGCCCTTCGGCAACGAGAACTCTTACAAAACCATCAAAGGCGCGGATTTCAAGGAAGCCCTCGAGCAGCAGTGGAAGCCAGGAGCAGACCGCCCACGCCTGGCACTCGGCCTGTCCAACAACGTGTCCTACACCTACAACCCGGACGCGGAGCACGGCAACCGCATCACATCGGTGAACATCGACGGCAAGCCTCTGGACCCGGCGAAGGACTACATCATTGCTGGCTCCACCTTCCTCCTCAGCGGCGGCGATAGCTTCGACGCTTTTAAGAAGGGATCCCCGATGACCAACATCGGCCTCGTGGACGTGGATGCTTTCATCCAGTACCTCAAGAGCGACGAAGAGAAGACACCGCGTGGACAGTCTGCCGTGGGTGTCAAGGTAGACGAGCCACTCAAGACTGGTGAGAACAACACCATCAACCTGTCCTCCCTCATCTATACCCAGGATGACACCGCCACCACTGTCACCGTGGCCCTCGAAGACGCAGACGGAAAGAAGCTGACGGAGGCCTCCTCCACCATCGACGCAGACCTTGGCGCACCAGGACTCGGCGAAGCTGGCA
Source organism: Corynebacterium tuscaniense DNF00037 (assembly GCF_000759055.1). Classification (NCBI taxonomy): domain Bacteria; kingdom Bacillati; phylum Actinomycetota; class Actinomycetes; order Mycobacteriales; family Corynebacteriaceae; genus Corynebacterium; species Corynebacterium tuscaniense. The sequence goes on from NZ_JRNG01000006.1 coordinate 61,877, forward strand.
AGGCCACCGTCACCCTGGCTGTCCCCGCCGACGCTCCTGCCGATGCCCGTTTGCGCATCACCACCGATGCCAAGACCAACGTGTTCCTCCCGGTGAAGACCACCGGCGCTGGCTCCGGCCAGGACACCCCGGGCGAAGGATCCTCCCCCGCGGCCAAGGGCGTGCTCGGTTTCTTCGGCGCGCTGGCTGCAATCGCTGCGCTGATCGGTGGCCTCTTCTTCTTCAACCCGCACTTCGCAGAGGAGATACAGAAGCAGATCAAGGCACTGCTGCCTTAAATCTGCTGCGGGGCCAGCTCTGGCCCCGCACGCACCACTCGACTCCCGCCCTCAAAGGGGGTACATTTCCCCCGTCAGACCCCGCTGGCAGGTAACAGCGGCAGCAAGGAGTGAATGTGACGCAGACAAACAACCCGTGGCCGGCGCTGTGGTCAATGATGCTGGGATTTTTCATCATCCTCGTTGACTCCACGATCGTGGCGGTGGCCATCCCGGCTATCGCCACTGATCTAAACGCCAGCTATAACGAGGTCATCTGGGTCAACAGCTCCTACCTGCTGGCGTACGCGGTGCCACTGCTTATCACCGGCAGGTTGGGCGACCGCTTCGGCCCGAAGATCCTCTACATGTTGGGCCTCGCAGTATTCACGTTAGCCTCTCTCGCGTGTGGTCTGGCAGGCACGGTGGAACTGCTCATCATTGCGCGCGCGTTCCAGGGCCTCGGCGGGGCGATGCTGTCGCCGCAGACAATGTCAGTGATGATCCGCACGTTCCCGCCGATGCAACGTGGCACAGCCATGGGCGTGTGGGGCGCCACCGCGGGCGTGGCCACGGTCGTCGGCCCTCTCCTCGGTGGGTTCGTGGTTGATCTTGGTGGCTGGGAATGGATCTTCATTATTAATGTGCCAGTGGGCATCATCGGCCTCTTCCTCGCGGCCAAGCACGTGCCCGCTCTCCCGCTCACTGCGCGCCGCCTGGACTGGCTCGGCGTCGCTATGTCCGCAACGGGCATGTTCTGCCTGATCTTCGGTATCCAGGAAGGCAGGGCGCTGAACTGGGACTACCGCGCGCTCGGTCTGATCATCGCGGGCGTGCTTATGCTCGGCGCATTCATGGTGTGGCAATCACGCACCACACGCGATCAACTCGTTCCCCTTTCGCTTTTCCGCGACCGCAACTTCACCCTCGCCTCGCTCACCATCGCCTGCGTCGGCTTCGCAGTGTCTACCTTTGCTATCCCGTGGATGATTTATGTGCAAAATGTCCAAGGGCTCACTCCAACCCAGGCGGCGTTGTTGATCTTGCCGTCGGGGGTGGTGTCGGGGGCATTGTCATCGCATGTAGGCAAGCTCACGAACACAAAGGACCCGAAGCCAATTGCCATCTGCGGAATCGCAGTAACGGCAGCAAGCATTGGGGCGGCTGCGGCGATCACCCACCCGAGCATTGCTCCGAACTGGATGCTGCTGATTTCCGTGTTCTATGGCCTGGGCAACTCCATGATGTGGGGGCCACTGTCCATGATTGCCACGCGAAACCTCAATCCAGCCTTGGCCGGGGCGGGTTCAAGTATTTACAACACCCTGCGGCAAGTAGGTGCGGTGATTGGTTCGGCAGCGATCGCAGCGCTGATGTCGGCGCAGGTCGCACGAGAACCTCTCGCGGTGGCGATGAGCCACTCGCTTCTTCTGCCCGCCGGCGTGTTGGCAGTGGGCGTCGTGGTGGCGTTCTTTTTTGCTCAGACGCGGACGTGGAGCGATAACTCCTAGAACCTGATTTTTCCACAAAAGTGTATAAAATTCTTTGATTCGCGCATGAGCCACACCGGTTCTGGGCTAGGGTCTACGTCATTCCGCGATGAAGACGGTAGACCACGAACCGGAAGGCTCACTCATGTTCAAACGCACATTTTCCCGTGCCGTGACCGCCACTGTTGCGGCGGCAACCCTGGCTTTGGCCGGCTGCTCCAACGATTCCAGCGGCTCCAGCGATAATGCTGGTGGCAAGGACGGCTCCTACACCATTGGCATCAACCAACTAGTCCAGCACCCCGCTCTCGACGCTGCAACCGCAGGCTTCAAAGAAGCCTTCGAAGATGCCGGCATCGAGGTCACGTGGGATGAGCAAAACGCTAACGGCGAGCAGTCCACCGCACTGACTATCTCCCAACAGTTTGCTAACTCCAACCTGGACGCTGTCCTGGCAGTGGCAACCCCAGCTGCGCAGGCAGTTGTGCAGAACATCGCGGACGCACCGGTGCTGTTCACCGCTGTGACTGACCCGGTGGAAGCGCAGCTCGTGGACTCCATGGACGCACCGGGCAGCAACGTCACCGGCACGTCGGACGAGACGCCGCTGGATGAACAGTTCAACCTCATCTCCCAGCTGGTGCCGGAGACCAAGAAGGTCGGCATCGTGTACTCCTCAGGTGAGGTCAACTCTGAAATCCAGGTGAAGGCCGCTCAGGAAGAGGCTAAGAAGCGCGGTTGGGAGATTGTCACCCAGACCGTGACTTCCGTCAACGAGATCCCGCAGGCTGTTGAAGCGATCGGCGATGTGGATGCGTTCTACGTGCCCACGGACAACATGGTTGTCTCCGGCATCTCCTCCCTCGTCCAGGCTGCTGAAGCAAAGCAGATCCCGGTGATCGGCGCTGAGGCCGGCACCGTAGAAGGCGGCGCAGTGGCCACCATCGGCATTGACTACAAGGAGCTGGGCAAGCAGACCGGCGAGATGGCCATCCGCATCCTGCGTGACGGCGAAGACCCGGCCAAGATGCCTGTTGAGAAGGCTGTGAAGTACAGCTACGTCATTAACGAGGACGCTGCAAAGGCCCAGGGTGTCACCATTCCGCAGGAGATTAAGGACCAGGCTGAGACTGTATGATCGGCGCACTTGAACTAGGCATCCTTTATGGGGTTATGGCACTTGGTGTCTACCTCACCTTCAGGGTCCTCAATTTCGCCGACCTGACCGTCGACGGAAGTTTCACTACCGGTGGCGGTACAGCCGCAGTGCTCATCGTTGCTGGCTGGAATCCATTTGCAGCCACGGCGATGGGTTTTGTCGTTGGTTTCGCTGCCGGCATCATCACCGGTTTGCTGCACACCAAGGGCGGTATCGACGGCCTGCTGGCCGGTATCCTCACTCAAATCGGCCTGTGGTCCATCAACCTGCGCATCATGGGTGGGGCGAACCTGCCACTGCTGCGCCAAGACACGGTGTTCACTACCCTGCGTGACGCCAAGATCATGGGCACATGGGGTGGTGTTGGGCTGCTGGCCGCCATCGTCGTCGTCCTGGCTTTGATTGTGTACTGGTTCCTCAAAACGGACCTCGGTCTGGCCATCCGCGCAACAGGCGACAATGACCCGATGATCACATCCTTCGGTGTGAACACCGACAACACGAAGATTCTGGCGTTGGCTCTGTCCAACGGCCTCGTTGGTACTGCCGGCGCTCTCGTAGCGCAGTACCAGGGCTTCGCCGATATCTCCATGGGTATCGGCCTCATCGTCGTGGGTCTTGCGTCTGTCATCGTTGGCCAAGCCGTCATCGGCCAGTCCCGCCTGCTGCAGGCCATTCTCGCCGTCGTGGTTGGCGCGGTGCTCTACCGCCTCATCATCTTCGCGGCGCTCCAGGTCGGCCTGAACCCGAATGACATGAAGCTCGTCTCCGCCGTCCTCGTTGTGCTGGCACTGCTGCTGCCCAAGTTCCAGGCGATGGGTAAGGGTGTGGGTAAGGCGGGGAAGAAGACGTCGATAAGCGAAAAGAAGGCTACTCATGCTTGAGATTAATCACGTACACAAGACCTTCTTCCCGGGAACCGTCAATGAGCGCGTGGCGCTGGACGGGGTGGACCTGACACTCGCTGAGGGCGATTTTGTGTCCATCATCGGCTCCAACGGTGCGGGTAAGTCGACGCTGCTCAACCTCGTGTCGGGCCGCCTGCGCCCGGACAGCGGCACGGTGCGCGTGGACAACAAGGATGTCACGCGTATGAAGGAGCACCAGCGTGCTGCATCGATCGCGCGTGTGTTCCAGGACCCGCTCGCCGGCACCGCGCCGAACTTGACTATCGAGGAGAACCTGTCGCTCGCGTACCTACGGGGCAAAGGTCGCGGCCTGGGCCCTGCACTCACGGAGAAGCGCCGCACCTTCTTCAAAGAGCAGCTGGCCACACTCGAACTCGGTCTGGAGGATCGCCTCACGCACAAAGTGGGCCTTCTCTCCGGCGGTCAGCGCCAAGCACTGTCACTGCTCATGGCCGGGTTTACTCATCCCAAGGTCATGCTTCTCGACGAACACACCGCCGCCCTCGACCCCGGCCGCGCCGCCCTGGTGACCGAGCTAACCCAACGCCTCGTCGAAGACGGTGGCCTGACCACCCTCATGGTCACCCACAACATGGAGCAGGCGCTCCGCGTGGGAAACCGGCTGGTCATGATGCACGAGGGGCGAATCGTCTACGAGGCCGATGAGGCCCTGAAGAAGACGCTCACGGTGCGCGACTTGCTGCAGGAGTTTGCCAACATCAAGGGCGCAACGCTGTCGGACAAGGCGTTCCTGGGCTAACTCCTCTCCATCGGGCTGCGCGCGCTGAGCAGCCCGATGGGCAATCGCAATTATTTTGTGATTCCGCCCACACAGCCCGTTTTTTAGTTTTAGGGTTGAACGCATGTGGAACCCATTTGCAAAGCCCTTTCATGAAGACCTCAGTGAGGTCCCGTATGTCAAGCCCGCTGACTTTGTGGCGGATGCGAAGCAGCGCCCAGCTGCATTCATCACCGGTGGCGCCTCCGGCATTGGTAAGGCAACGGCGCAGCGCCTGCTCAACCTTGGGTGGACCGTTGGCTCCTACGACGTGCAGGACACCACGTGGGGCACGGATGATATTCCGGAAGGCCAGCTCATCTCCGGCCACCTCGATGTAGCGGACCGCGCTAACTGGGATAAGGCACTGGCAGAATTCACCGCACAGACCGGTGGCCGCCTGGACTTCCTGTTCAACAACGCCGGCATCATCATCGATGGCCTGCTGGTTGATCAGCCAGAGGACAAGATCCGTAAGATCCTGGACATTAACTGCCTTGGCGTCACCTTCGGCGCACAGGCGGCACACCCCTACCTGAAGGCGACGAAGGGCGCGGTGTTGATCTCCATGTCCTCGGCATCTGCCATCTTTGGCCAGCCTGAAATTTCTACCTACTCGGCCACGAAGTTCTACGTCAACGGCATCACCGAGGCTCTGTCCGTGGAATGGCGCAAGGACGATATCCGCGTCCACGACATGATGCCACTGTGGGCCGCCACCCAAGTGGCTAATGTGAATGCGCAGTCCGTGAAGAACATGGGTGTCAACCTCACCCCGGGCGACATCGCGGATGAGACCATCAAGGTGCTCTACTCCAAGCAGCCGTGGATCAAGTACGTGCAGCACCACGCGGTGAGCCTGCCAGATCGCCTGCTGAAGTGGATGCGCAAGCCGTTCCCGGATCCTTTGGCGCATGTAGCCGTGCGCATCGCGTCCGTCTGGTAGATAGCACGCAGGACGCCACGCTTATCTGCTGATGCGCGACAAGTTCACGCAATATTGTGGTGGATATCGGCAGCGCCCTGTGCGATCTCAAGGCTGCGAACTTTGATCTGCCACCCCAGAATGTGTCACCGCCAGGCGACGGTGCCGAACTCGGAACTGCCGTCCGCGTCCTAAAATGGTCCACATGACCGTCACCAGCAAAGACCAAGTCCAGGAGACCCGGTGGGTCGCCGACCGTGGTGAACGCCCACTCGTGCGCGGCTGGGCGCACCTTTTCGCGGCGCAGGTAGCGACGATCGCGGCGACTGTCCTGATCACTTTCTCCTGGATGACGCGCCCATGGTGGGAAGCGCTAGGCGTAACCATCTACGGGCTCGGTTTGACTGCCCTGTTCACGGTGTCGGCAACCTACCACCGTTTCCCCTGGCGTACGCAGCGTGGCGTCGAATCCTGGCGGCGTGCGGACCACGCGATGATCGCCGTTTTCATCGCCTCCACGTACACTCCGCTGTGCCTCATCGCGCTGCCCCCGAAGATGGCTGCCATCACACTTACCGTGGCGTGGGGTGGTGCGCTGGCCAACATGGCGTTGAAGCTGTTCTGGATCAACCACCCACGGTGGCTTTCCCCCGTCATCTACGTCGGGTTGGGGTGGATTGTTATTCCGCTCATTCCCACGCTCTTGCGCTCCGGCAACGCGGCGGTGCTGTGGCTTCTGTTCGCGGGCGGTGTGCTGTACACCCTCGGCGCCGCTATTTACGGCTTCAAATGGCCAGGCCGTCAAGCGCGCTATTACGGCTACCACGAGCACTTCCACACGCTGACCATCGTCGCCGCCGTGATCCACTGTGTGGCGATCTGGCTGCTGGTCGCCTAAACACCCATCATCAGCGCACAAGAAAACCGTGGCTCCGATGAACGGAAACCACGGTTTACTTCCAGCTCCAGCTAAGCGCTCCAGTGATTAGCTGCGGGAGAACACCGACTCCAGTGGCTCTTCACCTTCGCGGATCTCACGTTCGTATTCTTCGCGCTGACGCTCATTCTCGTTCGGGTCCTGGATGTGCAGGGCCTTGCGGCGAGCGTCGTAAATCACGATGGACGCCCCCACCGCCACCAATCCCGCGACAACGAGGACGGTGAAGGCGAGCCAGAACGTGCCGTCGTAAATGCCATCGACAGAGCGAACGAACAGGTTGCGTGCATGGCTCATCGGGTGCAGTGGGTTCAGGGCTGCGAGCGGTCCCGGCAGGGTGGACAGCGGCCACACGGCACCGGCCACAAACAGACCCATGGCAAAGAATCCGACGTTGAACAGAGCACCGATGACGCGTCCGAAGAGGATGCGGAAGAACTGGAAGATGGATGTGCCTGCCGCATCGATGATCAGCAGTGCGAGGATGGCCACGATCCAACTACTCGGGCGCCAACCCAGGGAGGCAGACACGAAGGCGAGCAGCGCAGTCAGACTCACGTTGATACCGAACATGCGGACCCACGCGCTCATCACCGGGCCAACCGGGCCAGACGCCTTGTGGCGGCGTCCAATCGCGTGCGGCAATAGAATCGAGACAACCGCCATGAGCAGGAAGTTGATCACAATAAGGCCGAGGATGGAGAAACCGCTGGACGGCTTCTTCACGGTCGGGTCAGCCGGGTCAACAACAACCTGCGTCGGGTGAAGGTTTGCTTCCTGGAACAGGATCGGCACAGCGATCTGTTCGGAGGAGGCATCAAGGGACTTCACTGCGGGTGCTTGCTTCGCACCGTCGCCCAGTTTGGTGGACAGTTCCTCCGAACCGTCCTTCAGGCGGCCGATGCCGTCACCGAGCTGCGCACCACCATCGGCGAGCTGGCCGGTGCCGTCGACGAGGCGCCCCGTGCCGTCGTTAAGCTGATTCGCGCCATCTTTCAACGTGTCCGTACCTTCGGCGAGGCGACTAGCACCATCCACCAGACGGTTCAGACCATTGCGGTACGGCATGTTCGGGTCAGACAAGTTGGCATGAAGCTCACCGGTACCCGCGCTCAGGCGCCGGAGGTCGTTCACCACATTGGTGTCACTGCCGGGCATGATGCGGCCAAGCGAGTTTTCAATTTTGTCCGCCTGCTCATGCATGCCGACGGAGCGCAGCGTATCAATGACCGGGCGCAGCTGCCCAGCGGCCCCTTCTACTCCTTCCAGCACGGGGATGAGCATGCCGGTAAGCTTGTTCACGCCTTCGTCGATCTGACGAGCACCGTCTGCCAGGCGGTCAGTGCCGTCGCTGAGCTGGTTCAGACCGTCCTTGAGTTGGTATGCGCCATCATTGAGTTCACCGGTGCCGGAAACAAGGCGGGTGGTGCCGTCGTGGAGCTGATTCGCGCCGTCGTCAAGCTGATTGATGCCGTCGATCGCGCGGCCGGCGCCGTCTTTGAGCTGCCCCACGCCGTCATCAAGCTGCTTCGAACCGTCAGCTGCAGCGCGAATGCCGTCACCCAGCTGATTAATGCCGGACAGAACCTGCTCCGCGTAGGTCTTGGCCACCTGCGAAGCAACTTCAGTCTGAATCTTCGGAACAAGGCCCGAGGTCAGGACGGCACCGTTCGTGCCGTTGTAATCGTTGTAGTCAATGAGGATCTCTGCCTGCTTCGGCTCCGGATCAATCACGGTGACAACGTTTTCAGAGAAATCCTCCGGAATCGTCACCGTGAACAGGTACTTGCCCTTCAGCAGGCCATCACGGGCCTCCTCCGCGGAGACCTGCGTGAAGTCAAGGTAGTCACGGGAGGTCAAGCCTTTTGCCACGTCGTCGCCGAATTTCTCCAGCCCGGCGCCCTCACCACGGTTCACTCCCTTGTCTTCATTGACCACGGCGAGGCGCGTCTGCGGCACGGACCCAGTCGGATCCCACATGGCCCACATGAACAAGCCCGAGAACAGCAAGGGGACTACGAGAGCCAGGATGATAAGTGTTCGCGCCGTCGTGGAGAAAGGCCGCCACATGAGGAGGCGTTCCAGGCGATTCATATCCCCAGCCTCAACAGTTGAATCCTGGGAAGCGTTGTCGCCCTCAGGGATGACTGCGGTGCTCAAACGATTACCTCTTTCCTGCCAACACCTTGCCATCATGTACAACAGCACACTCACCACAAGGACGTGATCCAAATTACTTTGTAGAGGAATATAGTATGCGGACGCGAAGAATTACGAAGTATCGGATGAAAAATTTTCAGCTTCCATAGATTTTTTCGGTGGCTCACCCCTTAATTGGCCCTTCCCGCAGCTCACCGCCGTTTTAAAAGCTTCGAAGCTTATCGGCGCCCCCAACATCCACCAAGCCACCGCCCACCCCCACACCAAACCGGAAACAAATTACATTCAGACCAACGAGATTAGCTACCAAAGCAAGTTAAACGAGCGCACCAATACCAATAACAAGAAGGAATCTTAGCTGGGAATACGCGTCGCACACACCCGTTCAACTCGTCTTTTTAGCGACTTATCTGGCACGTCCCCTCCCCTGATTCTGCGCATCCAAAGTCGGCGGTAGTCTTGGCGGAAACGACTCGTAATGATTAATATGTGCGAAATAAGAATCAAACAATGAAGAAAAAGGGGGGAATGATGAGCAAATACCGCAGAGGCGAACACGCACTCGCAATCTATTTGTCCTCAATCACCGGCTTCGTAGACACGATCGGCTTCTTGTACCTGGGCGGATACTTCCTGTCATTCATGTCGGGCAACACCACGCGCCTGACCGCGGCAGTCAACGCAGGCAAATGGGATGTGGTGTCCATCGCCGGCAGCGTCATGATCACATTCCTCGTAGGTGTGGCCGTCGGCGCTTTGATTAGTCAGCTTGGCCACCGGCACCTACCCCCCACCAGAACGCGGGAAGCCGTGCTGCTGTTCATCTGCGCAATGTCTGGTGTTTCCTCACTATTCCTGGCACTTGGGCACGAGCGACTATCGGTTTACTTCCTCGCTTTCACCGTCGGCGCAATGAACTCCACCTTTGAACGTGATGGTGAAGTCACCATTTCCCTCACTTATACGACTGGCACCCTGGTGAAGATGTCTCAACGCTTCGTTGGTGCGTTCTTCGGCGGGCCTCACAGCGCCTGGCTGATCAATTTTGCGCTCTGGTTCTCCCTCGCATGTGGCGCACTGCTTGGCGGTCGCTGCTACGTGGTGTTTGGCTTGAAATCCGTGTGGGTTGTCACCGGCTTGCTCTGCGCCGGAACCGCTGTGGCGATACTCAACCGTCACCGCAGACGTGTTCGCGGGTTGCCCGTCTAATTACTTCCCCAGTTCCTTGCGGCGTTTGTGCTCAATGCGCAAGCGCTCAGCGCGAGACAATCCTTCGTCCTCGATGATCTTGTCGAGGACTTCGTCTTCTTCACCACTAATCCCGTAGAACTCGTACAGCCCCCACGTTGCCAAGCCGGCAATGGGAAATACCACCCAGAAATAATCCCAATCGAACGCGAAAAGCCCTACAAAAAACACCGCTATCGTGACCGACCAAATAAGGCCGAGCGCACGATCCAGCTTCCTTTTTCGCTCCAGCATGTCATCGAGTTCGCCTGTGCTGATCTGAGCCTTCTGGCCATCTTCCGCATCCGGCAAATCCCCAAACAGTTGTGCAACATCCGCGCGGGTCCGTGCGACTGCTGCTCGTGCTGTTCGCTCCTCAAACTCCTCAACGTTCAAGTAGCCGTTGGCAAAATGCTGCCCGAGTTGGTCAAGCGCGGCCGTCCGTTCGGAGTCGCCTACACGGACCTCGGACGGATCGAATTGTGATGTCATATCGCTCAAACCTTCCTCTACACGGTTCGCTACAGAACGGATAGGTCTGCAATCGTACCTGCCCCGCTCCCTTTCTACTGTGCCAAAAGTACAGTGGACGGCATGAAAGACCTGACCATCGCTCCCGGCCCGGGGATCCCCGACGGTGTCATCATCGCCGCCGCCGACCTGACGGAACGCTTCTCCAGGTCATCGGGTCCGGGCGGCCAGGGTGTGAACACGACGGACAGTAAAGTTCAGCTCTCCCTCGACATCGCAACGTGCGCATCGCTTTCCGACGCACACCGTCGCCGCGTCCTCCACAACCTCCGCCGCCGCCTCAACGGCACTGTACTCACCGTCTCCGTGTCCACACAGCGGTCCCAAGCCCGCAACCGCGCGGAGGCTCGTGACCGCATGGCTGCCCTGCTGAGAGGAGCGCTCGCCCCGCCTCCTCCCCCGCGACGCAAAACGAAACCGACGCAGGGCGCGATGAGGCGCCGTCGTGAAGCGAAAAAGAGGCGCTCAGAACTCAAATCCTTGAGGCGACGCCCCGACCTTCCTTAATGCCCCACGAGCACGACCCGCTACAGTGTCGCTGTCACAACAATCAATAGGCATGGAGGCCACGGTTGCGTCATTTCAGTCCACTCTTCACCATGAGGCCTGCACAACGCGACCACATTCCGGCTTTCCGAACCGCACTCGGCGTGGCCATACCGATGTTCACGCTGTTAGCGCTCGGTCGACTCGATCTTGCAATTTACGCAAACTTCGGCGCCTTCACCGGCGTGTACGGTCGCCACACCACGCGCAAGACCCGTCTGAAGCACCACATCCTCTCTGGCGTAGCGCTCACCCTCATGGTTACTCTCGGCGCGACCATCGCATGGTTCGGTGTCAGCCCGTGGATCCTGATGATCGTAACGGCTTTTGCATCGTCGATTTGGGCGACGATTGCACTAGCTACAGATATGAAGCCAACAGGGTCCGTGTTTATCATCTTCTCCATCGCTGCTGTCGGTTCCTTGAGCAACCCCGTTCATCCCCTGCTCGCCTGCGCCATCGCGGGTGGCGCGGCTCTGGTGAGTCTCCTACTAGGGCAAGTTTCCCACCTCATCGGTGAAGGTCCCGGCGGAGATGCGAAAGAAGATGAGGTCCCCACCCGCGCCCCTGACGCCGGCCGAGTACCACGCCAGCGCCTTGTGCTGGAAGCCAACCGGTTTTTCTTCGCCCCGCTGCTCGCCGGCACCTTGGGGCTGATTTCCGTGGCGCTCATCGATTCCCTCTCCCACTCCTACTGGGCCATGGTCGCCGCCGCCGCTCCCCTGGTGAACTCCCGGTTCAAGATGCAGTACTTCCGCGCCATCGAACGCGTCCTAGGCACCCTGACAGGCATCGCCATCACCGGCTTCCTGTTGTCACACTCGCTGCAGGGCTGGCAGATCGTCGTGTGGATAGTCATCCTTCAGTACCTGACCGAGATGTACGTGACCCGCAACTACACCATCGCTGCCAGCTTCATCACCCCGACCGCACTGCTGATGGTGCAAGTTGTGGACGCCGCTCCCGTCGTCCCAATGCTGCTCGCCCGCACCGCCGAAACCATGCTTGGCGCGGTGGCTGCCCTGACGATCATCGCTGTGGGGTACGTGCGTGCCAACCCTATCGCCATATCGCCTCGGCGTGACAAGTAACCGAACTAAGCACCCACGAAGCACCGAAGCTCGTTAAAAAGCGCAGGCTCCAAAGACGAATCTCATCATGGCTTGGATTGAACTACCACAGCTATGCCGAGGCAGCTTGGACCGGCTGAATCTGCTCAATCTCGGCGAGGATTTTGTCCTCGGCCACATCCAAGTCGTACTGGGTTTGTAACCCGAGCCAGAATTGCGGGCTCATCCCAAAATATTTCTCTAAACGGAGTGCAGTGTCGGCGGTAACAGCCCGCTTCCCGTGAATAATCTCGTTGATCCGGCGCGGTGGAACGCCGATGGAAACAGCGAGTTTGTGCTGGATAACCCCCATCTCCTTGAGGAAGTCCCCCATGAGAATTTCACCAGGGTGCACTGGTGGAAGCTTGTCAGTGATAGTCAACGATCTCGACCTCCTCTGGACCAGCTGCCGTCCACCGAAGACGCTCAGTGCGCTTACTAGCGAACGACTGGATCATACTCACGCTACCCCCATAACGCGACGCATCAATAACGCTAAACGTTAAATTTGAACTCCACGGTATGTAGTTGCAAAGTTACTTTCTCGAGAACCTCGCCGCCCACGTCGCTCCCGCGTTGGGTGGCAGCCGAACCACAAAGGATCAGTCATCTGCTATCCCATCGACTAATTCTTGCAGGTCGCAGGACCTTCGCGTAACTGTCAGTTCAGCACATTTTGAATAGTTCAGCACACGATGTATTGTTCAGCACATGCTGACCATTGCTTCACGCCTCGACGTCATGAACCGGCTCGGCCGGGCCATGGCGGATCCGACGCGCTCCAGAATCCTGATGACACTACTCGACGGCCCGAGCTACCCGGCCGTGCTTTCGCGCGACCTGGACCTGACCCGCTCGAACGTCTCGAACCACCTGACCTGCCTGCGCGACTGCGGCATCGTCGTCGCCGAGCCGGAGGGCCGCAAGACACGCTACGAAATCGCCGATCCGCACCTCGCGGCAGCGCTCAACGCGCTGGTAAACGCGACGTTGGCTGTCGACGAAAACGCCCCGTGCATCGACCCTGAATGCTCGGTGCCCGGCTGCGGCGAGAAGGGAGCGGACGCATGAGCTCGGCGTGTGGATGCGCACACGAACCCGCCACAGAGATCGAAGAACTCGATCGGCCATGGTGGAAGGACCCCGAGTTGCTACTGCCGATCTTCTCCGGCGTAGCCCTCGGCATAGGCCTGGCGCTGGACTGGTCCGGGGTAGAGACACCCGCGACAGTACTGTTCTGGGTCGGCCTGCTGCTAGGGGCGTATACGTTCGCGCCCGACGCGATCCGAAACCTTGCCACGAAGCGCAAGCTCGGCATTGGTTTGCTGATGACGATCAGCGCGGTCGGCGCGGTAATCCTCGGTTACGTCGGAGAGGCCGCGGCGCTAGCGTTCCTGTACTCGATCGCCGAGGCGCTGGAAGACAAGGCAATGGACCGGGCACAGGGCGGCCTGCGGGCACTGTTGAAGTTGGTACCGCAGACCGCGACGGTGCTGCGCGACGGTACGACGGTCGAGGTCGCAGCGAAGGACCTCGTGGCTGGCGAGCTGATGCTTGTTCGCCCCGGGGAACGAATCGCCACAGACGGCATCATTCGGTCTGGGCGCTCCAGCCTTGACACCTCAGCGATCACCGGAGAATCCATTCCGGAAGAGGTTGCACCCGGCGACGAGGTGCCCGCGGGAGCAATCAACTCCGCCGGCGTGCTGGAGGTCGAGACGACCGCAGCTGGAACGGACAACTCGCTGACCACACTCGTGGACCTGGTCGAGCAGGCGCAGGCGGAAAAGGGCGACCGCGCCCGGATCGCCGACCGGATTGCCCAACCCCTAGTGCCCGGGGTGATGATCCTGGCGATGCTGGTCGGCGTGATTGGCTGGCTGCTCGGCGACCCTGAGACGTGGATTACCCGGGCATTGGTAGTCCTGGTCGCAGCATCGCCGTGCGCGCTGGCAATCTCCGTGCCGCTGACGGTCGTAGCCGCGATCGGCGCGGCCAGCCAGTTCGGCGTGGTCATCAAGTCCGGCGCGGCGTTCGAGCGGCTCGGCGGCATCCGTCACCTGGCGGTGGATAAGACCGGAACCCTTACACGCAACCAGCCCGAGGTTACAGGCGTGGTCCCGGCAGACGGATTCGATCGGGCGCAGGTGCTTGCCTTCGCGGCGGCAGTCGAGCAGCAATCGACGCACCCCCTCGCCGCGGCGATCGCGGCAGCGGTGCCCGAAGCGCCCGCCGCCCAGGACATCAGCGAGGAAGCCGGGCATGGCATCGGCGGCACCGTCGAAGGTCGACGGGTGCTGGTGGGCAGCCCCCGGTGGATCGATGCCGGGCCACTAAAGGCAGATGTTGAGCGCATGGAGTCCGAGGGCCAGACCTGCGTCCTTGTCACCGTCGATAACGCCCTCGCCGGGGTGATCGGGGTCCGCGACGAGCTGCGGCCCGAGGTACCCCAAGCCGCGCAGGCCCTGCACGCCAACGGCGTGGAAGTGAGCATGCTCACCGGCGACAACACTCGCACCGCCCGGGCGCTGGCTGAAATCGCCGGAATCGACGACGTGCGCGCCGAGCTGCGTCCAGAGGACAAGGCAAGCATCGTTGCCGAACTCTCCTCCAAGACGCCGACAGCGATGATTGGCGACGGCATCAACGACGCTCCTGCGCTGGCGAGCGCGACAGTGGGCATAGCGATGGGAGCAACCGGCTCTGACGCCGCAATCGAGTCCGCTGACGTCGCCTTCACCGGCCACGACCTCCGGCTGATCCCGCAGGCGCTGCAACACGCCCGCCGAGGCAGCAGGATCATCAACCAAAACATCGTGCTGTCTCTGGCCATCATCATCGTGTTGATGCCACTGGCGATCAGCGGCGTGCTGGGCCTGGCCGCCGTCGTGTTGGTTCACGAGGTCGCCGAAGTCATCGTGATTTTGAACGGCCTGCGAGCTGCGCAAGCGAAGCGCTGAGTCGAGTTACGTTGGCGCCATTTCAAAACTCATGCTGCCGTGCTTCATCGACACGGCCCGCGGCTACCCGGGCAGTGTGTTTGGCAAAGGGCCCGACACCCATCAGGGTTGCCGATCCGTCGCCGGTCCAGTTGCCGTAACCGACTAGATGCAGATTCTCCACTTCTGGTTCGCGGTCGCGCATGAGGTGGCGGAATGGGCCAAGGGCCGGGCGGAAACCAGTGCACCAGATCAGATGGTCGTGGTCGAGCTCGCTCAAACTATCGAAGATGGGAGTAGCGGTGAGTTGGCCGGAGTTGCGGAGCTCACGGAGATGAGGAAGCGCGACAATGTCGCCGAGGTCCCCGAGGTTCGGGCCGGAATCGCCACCGAGAATCCGGCGGCGGCTGCGGAGAAAGAGATCGCGGCCATCGACGTCGTCAGGCATCCAGCGCGGTTGCTCACGTGTGAACCATGTGACTTCCGATGTCCCAATGAGGTCTGCGGCGATCTGGGCACCCGAATTCGCCCCACCGACCACCGCGACCTTCGCGCCGCGGAATGGTTCGGGGCCGGGGTAGGTCGACGAGTGCCACTGACGTCCACGGAAGGTGCCCGGATAGTGGGGCGCAAAAGGCGCGGACCACGTGCCGGTGGCCGCGACAACGTGGTCCGCTGTGAATTGACCGGCGCTCGTATCTAGGAAGAACATCCCTTCCTCATGGGACACGCTGCGCACGTGCACTGGGCGCCGAACCGGGAGGCCGTACCGTCGTTCGTAGCTTTCCAGATAGTCGATGACATGACGTGCCGGCGGGTACCCCGGGTACCGCGGCATAGGCCAGCCGGGCAGGTTGGAGAACTCCGCGGCCGAAAAAAGCGTCAGTGAAGGCCACGTGTGCAACCACGCTCCACCGGCTTCCTCTTGATTGTCCAAGATCAAGAAGTCCACTTCGTAGCGCCGCAGGTAGTATGCCGTGGCTAGACCGGACTGGCCACCACCAACGACGACGGCCGTGTGATGCTCCATGACGCCTCTCACCTCATCGGGCACATGCCCGACCACTTTGCGTCTCCGCGAATTCACCAACGGGGAGAGCTTGTCAGTAGTAGTCAACAATCCCCACCCTAACACCCGCGTTACACACTGAACTTGAACTCCAAGGCGCATCTGCGCAAAGGAATCTTTCCGCGAAAGATAGTAAGTAAATCCAAAGAAGCAACAGGGCACGGCGGGGTTACTGCTCCGTTGCTAATCCCACTGCGGGTTGCCCACGTCCACACCTTCGGCCGCCACGTGGGCGGTGACCAGCTCGAGCAGGTAGTCCTGCGCGCCGCCGTAGGCTTCGTGGAAGCGCGCGTCGTCAACGTACATGCGCGCGAGGATGAGCTGGCGAGCCGGGGTCACCTCGTACCACTGGGCGATGCTTGCGCGGTGGCACTCCACCAGTGCTTCGGTTTCCTCGGAGCCGGGGTCCACGCCGGAATCGCGTGCGGCGATCAGTTCCGCGGCGAGTGCGTCCTGTTCTTCCTGCAGGCGTTTGAAGTCACCTTCGCCCATTTGAGCGAGCTTTTTCTGTGACTGCGCCCACTCCGGGGTATCACCCCAGCGCTGCTCAGCCTCCTTCTGGTAGGCGGGCATATCTTCGCCGAGGTACTTCTTCATTGCGTCCATGTCGATCGATCCTTTCGTTGCGTTGTCAATGAGTTGCTGGACAGATGTGAGTTGGGCGTCGAGCGTGCGCCGTCGAGAAGCGAGTGCTTCTTGGTGGTGCTTGAGGGCGCGGGTGAGGGCCGCGCCGGAGGCGTCGAGAAGCTGCGCGATCTGCGCAAGCGGCACGCCGACCCAACGGTAGAGAGCGATGGCCGCGCCGCGCTCGAGGTCCGCCTCGCTGTAAACGCGGTGTTCGGCCCACGTGCGCGCGGGTGTGATGAGGCCGAGCGCCTCCCAGTGGCGCAGCGCCTTGGTGGAAACGCCGAGGGCCTCCGCTGCTTCGCCGATCGTGTATTCGATACCATCTACCATGGTTACGATTGAACAGCTTGCCGCAGAGGTAAGTGCAAGTTGGGAGCATTCATGGACGAAGTCCGCGTGGGCGACGCCGAGCGTTCGGAAGCGCTGGACCGGCTGGGCACACTGTTCGCAGACGGTTACCTGGATGTCGGGGAGTTCGAAGAACGCACAGGTCAGGCCGCAGTCGCACGCACGCGCGGGGAGCTTTCCATGCTTTTCGACGACCTCCCGGCCGCACCGGCCCCACTGGAGAAGCGGATGCCGTCTGAGCTCGAGCTGGATGAGAAACTCGCAGCGAAGCGGAAGCTGGACACCGCGATCTACACCACCCTCATCGGCGGTTTGGCGGTATTTTTTGTGCTGCAACTTGGGTTCGACCTGGACTACGCCTGGGTGGTGTGGCCGGTGGTGGGCATTCTCGCGGTCGCTTGGTACATCGTCTTCGACATCTCCGACGAGGAGGACGAGATTCTCGAGGACCTGTTAGAGAAGGAACGTTCTGATCGCGCCGAGCGGTTGAAACTTGCCGCCGAGCGACGCAAGGAGCTTGGGAAGTAGCCGAGAATTCCTGCGCGCTCCTTTTAGAATGGGAGCATGCGTTTTCCTCGTGCGTGCGCGCTTATTGTAGCTAGTTCTGTCGGGGTGGTTACGGGTTGCGCCGGAGGTGGCGTGCCCGAGCCCGTGGTGGTCACGTCCACGCAGTGGGTGGACCCGGATTCGGGCGCGGTTGTGGAGTCTGCGGAGGTTGCAGAGCCTGGCGGGGAGGCTGAAGCACCGGCGGATACTGCGGAAGACGCGCCGGTAGTCGTCGACTCGAACGGTGACCTGCTCGTCACCGGCAACGTGGAAGCGTGGTCGACGGAGCAGGCAAGGAAGGGCCGCCCCGCTCCGAACGACGAAGACCCGGACAACGTGTACTACGTGCTGGCCTTCGACTCCCCCGTCAACATCACGGCAAATAAGGCGGGAAGCCAGGTCGCCCAAGAAAACCCTTTCGCTCGCCTCGGATCCGTGCAGCATTGGGATTTCGGAACCTCGGACTACACCAATGGCTGGGACGAGTACGTAGGAAAGCGGGTGCGGCTGCGGGTTTCACCTAACCATTTCTCGTACTCGTCCGACGCGAGCCTGCCCTTCGGCAGCCAGCTCATGCTCAACGACAACGCCAAAATGGGCATTGAAGTGCTAAATTAACCCTCCTTTCGAATGGCTGTGTCGGACGCGTTGTTAGATTGAGTTCATCACTTTCATACAACCGCACTCTTGACAGGAAGGAGGGGCCATGACCAGCGAAATCGCCCGGTGCGTCAACGAGATTTCCACGGCGCTGCGCACGCTTAGCGCACTGTTCAAAGACCCCTCCAACCTCGCATTCGAGGACGTCCGGCACGACATGGAGCGCTTGTAGGAGCTGCAAGGCGAGATGGATCCCCGCACGCCGGCGCAACGGCGCTTTGACCAGTTCTTCGCCATTCTCGAGCAGTACGAGGATCACTGTCAGAAGTCGAACGACGGCGCAGCGTCCATGGTGCTTGCGCTGACGTTGGACGACCTCGCGGATGACGATGCCGCGATGCTTTTCGACACCAACACCGGCATCGAAAACCTCACCGGGCTGTTCCGTGAGCACCACAGGTGCAACAACGAGCACGGAGATGGCTCCTTTAACAAAGAGTTCATGGATTTTGACCCGCAAACAGGAAGGTCAGGGTTTCGTCGGCGCCCTGGTGACCCGTTGAGATTCAAGCAATCGGTCCCGGCCCCGACATTCAGCGGTAAGCCGGATCTATGCCACTAAAGGCAGGTGCGAATGCATCAAACATACTGCCTGCTACCCCCGCCTACCAGTCCGACCACCTGTCAGTGCACGATACCTGTACGCCGATGTGGGTGTAACCGCTTGGCGCGTAGCATTGGCGACATGCGCATCTTCACCGTGGGCCACTCCAACCTCGAGTTCGAGGACTTCGCTGAAATGATCAAGGCTGCCGGTGTGGCATCCATCGTGGATGTGCGCAAGCTACCCGGGTCCAGGAAGTACCCGTGGTTCAACGGCGACCACCTTGCCGAACACCTTCCCACATGTGGCATCACTTACAGCAGAAGCGAGGGCCTCACCGGGCGGCGCAACGTGTCCCACTCGGTGCCGTTTGAGGTTAACGGCAACTGGCGTAACCGCAGCTTCCACAATTACGCCGACCATGCGCTGGGCGAGGAGTTCTCGGACGCGATCTCGCAGCTACGGGCGAACGCCGCCGAAACCCCCACCGCGATCATGTGCGCCGAGGCGGTGTGGTGGCGCTGCCACCGACGTATCATCGCCGACCACCTCATCGCCCACGGTGACAAGGTTGGCCACATTATGGGCCTGGGTGCAGCCGGGGCGAAGGTGAGCGAGGCAACGCTCAGCGACGGCGCAGTCATCGGCAACGATCTCCTCGTGCGCTACCCCGAGCAGGGCTAGCGCGTACACCAGAAGCCAGGGGGCTGCACCCTTCTCGGCCTGATCTACGCCTTTGTAGCCCGCCACCTTATGAACAGCAGCATCGGAGGCGCACCAACGGATAGCACGCTCAAACGAGCTTTAGGTTAGGAAATCTGAACCGCTCAATCTAAGAAAACCACCTGGGACCCCGTTAGTGCCCCAAAGCGTCGAATCGAAAAACATGCTACCGACTTGCCACGGCCCTAGACGTCGAGCTTGAAGTCCACGGATTGTCGAAAGAATATAACCTCCCCCTAGCCGCCAAGCCCTTTTCCGTATTACGATTAGATGCATGAAAACTATCAACGGGAAGCTAGTCAGCGAAGAGCAAATCGATGCGTGGGTAACCGAAGCCGAGAAAGGCTACGACGTAGAGACACTTCGTCGACGTGGAAGGAAACCTCGAAACGAAGATGCTGCGAAGGTTATCTCCATTCGGCTTTCCCCCGGCGAGATATCGGACCTCGACAAGTTTGCGGCTGAAAACGGATGGTCACGCTCTCAGGCAATCCGCGAAGCGCTAAAGAATGCTATTTAGAAATGGACGTACGCCGAAGCGCCACGAAACACGGCATCAAGCCAGACGACTCCGTTACTGCCGCGACTTCAGGCTGCGTTTTTAAGACCCCACTCGATGAGGAACACCCTCAAAGGGAACTGCGCCTCGGATTCGACGGCTCAATGAGACTACTCGAGATTGTCGTACTCATCTGGGATGACGGCACCGAAACGATCATTCACTCCCTGAAGGCACGCAAACAGTACCGCACCCTGCTCGACTAGGCACGAATATCTTCGAAGAAACCCGGTGTGCTTACCGGATACAGCAATCATGAGCTCGCCAAGGCATTGCAAGTGTCTCAAAACTCGGCGAGTTTTGGTCCGCCGCACTCGATTGCGATCTCGGTCTGTGCCCTCTCACCAACACAATGCCTATTCGTCGCTTGACGCTGCTTGAGACTCAGGTTCCGAAAACGCAGCTGATCATGGCTTGGATTGATATCCCGTCTCTCCAGGTGATCACATCAGACCAGTACTACAGCTCCGTCGATGCTGAAACTGTCCGATACGAAAGCGGAACAAGGGGAGTCGACGTCGAGTTGGAGGTCAACGGTGACGGAGTGGTCGTACACTACCCTGATCTCGCACGGCGGGTCTGATCCGGAAACAACTCTAACTAAGCTGGGCGGTATGAACGACCTGACCATCGCGCCCGGCCCAGGGATCCCTGGGGGTCTGGTCATCGTCGCCGCCGACCTGACGGAGCGGTTTGCGAAAGCGTCGGGCCCCGGCGGCCAGGGCGTCAACACCACCGACAGCAAGGTGCAGCTCTCCATCGACATCGCGGAATGCGCATCGCTTTCCGACGCCCAACGCCGCCGCGCCCTCCACAACCTCGAACACCGCCTGCACGGCACTGTGCTCACCGTGAGCGCGTCGACGCAGCGCTCGCAAGTCCGTAACCGCGCCGAGGCGCGAGAGCGCATGGCCTCCCTATTGCGTGAGGCGCTCGCCCCACCGCCTCCCCCGCGGCGGAAAACGAAGCCGACGCGCGGCTCAGTGCGGCGCCGTCTCGAAGCGAAAAAGCGGCGCTCGGAGTTGAAGGCGATGAGGCGTAAGCCCCGGCTGCCGTAACACCACTCCTGCAGGCTCGTACCAAAGAACCTCAACAGCCGAAAAGCCGTGCCCCCCGCTCAGATGTCTGAGGGGAGAACGTGCGGCGGCTCGGGGCATCCCACGAATTCTCAAAGAAGACGAAGCGAGACGTGGAGTGTGAAGCACGGATACGGTGCGGACTATGCGTGACTCAACTTTCGCTATCCGCCAGATAACCTTCGACTGCAACGATCCCTCTCGGCTCGCCGAATTCTGGCCCTCCGCGACAGGGTGCGAGATTGTCGCCGACTACGGAGACTTTGTCATGGTCGGCTCCACCCCGGCGCTGGGTTTTCCGCGCGTTGCCGACCCCACCCCCGGTAAAAACCGCATTCACATCGACGGCGGCGGCACTGAACGCGAAGCCCTAGTGGAGCGCCTCAGGATGTTGGGTGCCACTGAACTCGGCCGTCATGAGGCACCGGGACTTGTTTGGACCGTTATGCAGGATCCAGAAGGCAACGAGTTTTGCGTGGGTAGCCCCGAAGCGTAACTGCACGTTAAATTTGAACTCGGCGGTATCTCGTTGCACGGTTACATTCTCGTTAACACCATCCCCACCGGGATGGGCATGGACGTCAACGGGAAGATCTTGGACAGCTTCGCCACGCATGTCGCCCCCGCGTTGGGTAGGCAGCCGAACCGCGAAAATATGGGGTACATGGGGATGGTTATGGGGCAAGTGGCATGATGCACGACTCAGACCGTTGACATTTGCCTAGCCTTACCTTAGTCTTCCCATCGTTCCTGTAACTAAGCTTAGGCTTACTTAACTAAAGGGGAAGTTTTGAAGCTTTCACAAAAGATCGGCGCAACCGTGGTTGCACTCGCCACCACGATCGGCCTGGCCGCCTGCTCCGACTCCGGCAGCACCACCGCCAGCACGGCATCCTCTGAGGTTGCCACGTCGGCACGCACTGCGGACGCAGCGCTGACGGTGAAGGATGCGGCGGGCCGCACCATCGAGTTCGCGGAGATGCCGGACCGCATCGTGCTGGCTGAGGGCCGCGCAGCCTACGCCACCGCCCTGCTGCAGGAGAACCCGCTGGACAACATAGTTGCGTACGGCCAAGACCTGGTGAAGAACGCGGGCGCGTTCCGCGATAAGCTCCTCGAACTGCAGCCGGAAGCGAAGGATCTGCCGGCGATCGGGATGATCCAGAAGGGCGACGTCACCGTTGAGAACCTGCTCGCGCAGGACCCGGACGTGGTCATTATGACGCTCGACCAGAAGAAGGCCGCCGAAGAGGCCGGCATGATCGCAGACATGGATGCCGCCGGCATTACCTACGCCTACATCGACTTCCGCCAGAAGCCGCTGGAAAACACCACCGTATCCATGCAGCTTCTGGGTGACCTGCTCGGCCAGAGCGAACGCGCCGCGAAGTACAACGAGTTCTACGACGCGAAGGTCAAGGAAATCTCCGAGCGTGCAGCGAAGATTGCCGAGAAGCCTGACGTACTGCTGTGGACCGCAGCCGGATACAACGAGTGCTGCGCCATCGCAGGCAACGTGCACCTGGGCACCTTGGTCACCGCGGCCGGCGGCCACAACCTCGGCCCAGAAGTCCTCGGCCCGGAAACTAAGACCATCACCCCAGAGAAGATGATTGAGCTCGACCCGGAGAAAATCATTGTCACCGGCGGCGAGTGGGCGCGCGAACCGAACAAGACCGACCTCTTCCGTCACGTGGAGATGGGCTACCAGTCTGATGTCAAGCTGGCGAAAGAAACTAGCAGCGGCCCGCTGCAACTGCCCGGCTTCGAGCTGCTCGAAGCGCCGCAGACCGGCAACTATTTCGCCGTGTACCACCAGTTCTACGACAACCCGTTCAACGTCTTCGCGCTTGAAGCCTTTGCCAAGTGGATCCACCCGGAGGAGTTCGCTGACTACCACCCCACCAAGGACTTCATCGAGTTCCACAAGGAGTGGATGCCGTTCGAGTACAGCGGCGTGTTTTTCTACGATCCTGCGAACCCGGACGAGAGCTAACCCATGACAACTCGAGTATCCGCGCAGCCCGCCGCAAACGTGGATGCTCGCCAGGCCGCGATTACGAGCTACCACAAGCGCGGGCGCAACAAAGCGTTCGCTATCGTGGGGCTGGTCATCGCGGCCTTCGCGAGCTTCCTCGTCGCCGTCGTCGTCGGCCCCATCGACATCGCACTTGCCGACGTCTACAACGCCGTTTTCCACCCCGAGTCGGTGGAGGATCAGACCCGCGTGGTCATTCGCACCCTGCGCTTGCCCGCTGCGGTGATGGCACTGCTGTGCGGCGCCGCGCTCGGCCTCGCTGGCGGGCAGATGCAGACCATCTTGGACAACCCCCTTGCCGAGCCCTTCACCCTCGGTATCTCGGCGGCAGCCGCGTTCGGTGCGGCGATCGCCATTGTGATGGGCTGGACGCTCATCCCGAACCCGCAGTTTAACCTGGCGCTCACCGCGGCGATAGCAGCACTTCTCGCCGTCGCTATCGTGGCAGTCGCGTCCGTGTGGCGCGGCGCCACCGCCGAATCGATGATCCTCCTCGGAATCGCGCTGAGTTTCTTCTTCCAGGCCCTGCTCTCGCTGCTGCAGTACAGCGCCAACATCGAAGCACTCCAACAGATCGTGTTCTGGACCATGGGTTCGATGCAGCGCGCGAACTGGACCGCGAACGTCATCCTCGCTGTGGTGGTCGCCGCAGCGATCCCCTTCTGCGTGGTCAACTCCTGGCGCCTAACGGCACTACGGCTTGGCGACGATCGCGCTGCCGCCCTCGGCATCGACGTCAAACGCCTGCGCCTCACTACCTTGCTTGTGGCATCCTTCCTGTCCGCCTCGGCGGTCGCGTTCACCGGCATCATCGGCTTCATCGGCCTTGTCGGCCCCCACGTCGCCCGCATGCTGGTGGGCGAGGACCAGAAGTTCTTCCTTCCCGGCGCGGCAGCCGCGGGCGCGATGCTGCTCAGCGTGGCTTATGCGGTATCGCTCTCCATCATCCCAGGGCTCGCGATCCCCATCGGCATCATCACATCGCTGGTCGGCGTGCCGTTCTTCGTCTTCCTCATCTTCACCCGCGCACGAAAGAGGGGCTAACCGTGGTAATTTCCGCTGAGCACCTCACCGTCGGCTACGGCCGTGCCACGATCATCGACGACATGACCTTCGGCCCGCTGGAAGAAGGCAAAGTCGTAGGGCTCATCGGCCCAAACGCCGCCGGCAAGTCCACGCTGGTGAAAACCATCGCGGGGATTAAGAAGCCGTCGCAAGGCACCTGCTCCATCGTCGTCGATGGGTGCGAAGTCACCGGCAAGTCTCGCACCACCGCCATCGGCTACGTGCCCCAAGACATGCTGACCACCGCGTCACTCACCGCGTTCGAGTCCATCATGGTTTCCGCGAAGCGCCGCGGCGCGGTCGATACTGATCCAGTCGCGGCAACGGCGGACATCATGGAGCGACTCAACATCACGCACCTCGCCGACCGCATGGTCTCCGACATGTCTGGCGGCCAGCGCCAGTTGGTCAGCGTCGCGCAGATGCTCGTGCGCACCCCGAGCGTCTTGCTTCTCGACGAACCCACGTCCGCCCTCGACCTGCGCCACCAGGTGCACCTGCTTGACATCATCCGCGATGAAGTGGTGGGAACCGACAGGCTTGCCCTGGTTGCAATCCACGACCTCAACCTCGCCGCACGTTTCTGCGACGAGCTGCTCGTGGTCAAAGCGGGCCGTGTCGTGGCACTGGATACCCCGGCCGCGGTGCTCAACCCTGAGCTCCTCAACGAGGTCTACGGCATTAGCGCCCGCATCCTCGACGACGACGGCGTGCCGGTCATCTGCCCGGTGTGAATGCGCGGGCCCATATCCAGCCCGGCCAGTTCATGTCCGGGTTCCAGGGACGCATCGCTGGGGCTAGCTTCGCGTGGGAAGTCGAGCGCGACGCGGTACACCCTGACTACACGTTAGCTACACATTGAACTTAAATTCGACCACGTTACGAATCGGATCAACCTCTCCCGCCAGGAGACATTGGCTCCAATGAAACCCGCGGCCCTTTCGAGCGCTATCGGTTATAACCGCTCTGAATCCGTTATGGCCTCACTGATGCCGTACGCGCCAAGCTCTAAGAGAGAGTCCAAAACG
The DNA here is from genome assembly GCF_000759055.1 of Corynebacterium tuscaniense DNF00037. Taxonomy (NCBI): domain Bacteria; kingdom Bacillati; phylum Actinomycetota; class Actinomycetes; order Mycobacteriales; family Corynebacteriaceae; genus Corynebacterium; species Corynebacterium tuscaniense. The sequence goes on from NZ_JRNG01000006.1 coordinate 87,126, forward strand.
TCGAGCAACTCCGCTCGGTGGGTAGGATCCCGGCACTGCGCTAGCCCACGCACCACCAGTTCACTGATGTAATGCGCATCTCCCGCTGCGCCGGTGCGAATGTCCGCGGCATCGTGCCCGAAGACATCAACGAACCGTTTTGCAGCTCTCAAGACCAGTTCATCGACCCTATCCGGCGCGTACTGTAGCGTGACCAGCAACTGGGGCGTGGCGTGTTCGTAAGCCGGCGAGTCGATCAAAGCCGCGAGTAGTTTAACGAATGGCTGGAGCGGTTGCTCGCGAAGGTGAAGCGCCACAGTAGCCGCTTCCTTACGCACCCCATCCGCCTCGTCGTTCATAAGCCGGGTTAGGGTCGCCGTGGCCAGTTCGACATTCGAAGTGCGATCGACACACTGAACACAGGTTTCAGCGATGCCCTTTCGGGCGTGAAAGTCTCCCGACAGCGCTTGTTTCATAAGATCGGGGCGGTCCCATTCCATCGCCGCGAACGCCGCGACGGCGCCACCAGCCTCACGAGCTTCGGCATCATCCGATGCCAACATGCGCTGAATTACCGGATCTATAACCTCGGGATTCACGTTGCCGATGTAGACCATCAAATGCTGAACAGATCCGGCGGCGAGGAGACGATCGTCAGTATTGATCAGGGTTGAGAACGCCCTCATGACCTCTGGGCGAGCATGCCGTAGCGCGGCGGCGAGGGTGTAGGCAACGCACGAACGGACACTGAGTACCGGATCGCCGGCCATCGCGTTGAGATATGGCGCGACCAGTGCAGTTCTCTTGCCGTCACTGTCGGTGACCAAAAGATCGCCGAGAGCTTCGGCCAAACTCCCTCGTGCCGTGTTGATGCCGTTCAATTGCATATCCACGGCACTTGGTGCGTCCGTTCCATCCCGAACGATCACAGGAGAACAATCGGCCGGATCCAGCGCGTGCACAGCGCTGTCTCTAATCAGTTCGACCAGGTCAAGCGGCACTTCGCGGTAGTATTTTTGTAGCGCCATCCCGAGCCACCGATCATTTTCTGCCTGTCCCAGCGAAGCAATGTGACGGACAGCGTCGAAGATCAGCGGCGCGGTGCTATCGCTCGCATCGGCCTCGCCAAAGCCCCTAAGCATCGCACCGGAGTAAGCCGCATTGAACTCTGGGGACAGCCGCAGCGCCAGCCTAGCGAAGCGCTCGGGGTTTGCGGCTACTTGATTGCCCAGCACGCTGGACAATTCATGGGCTCCGCCGGTGAAGGTCGCCCAATTCGTCTTGTCAGTGTCATACTTTGACATAGCCCTCAGCCACTGTGAATCGCTCATTTTCTTTGCGGCACCAAGGCCGATCGGCGAACCGATGGAACCACCGGTAATTCCCTGTGGCTCTGCGGGGGCGTCCTCCCCAAACTTCCGTCGATATTCCCCGAGGAGTCGTTGACCGACCGTAGTAAGCCGCGCTTCTTCCAGGGCGGATAGAAACGTGAAAGCCGAGCGTCCCGAGCCGCAGTTACTCCCCCACTCGCAAGGCAAATCTCGAAACAACTTCTCGAGCCGCTGGTGAATTTCGTCGGACACGTGTGGTGCAATCGCCAGGACAAGCTCCCGTGCAACCCATAGGGAATCGGAGATATAGCCGCAACGGAGACGACGTCCGCCTTCGAGCAAGAGACTCGCCGCCCACCCGGCAAAATGCTCTGCGCCCGCTGACAATGCTCGGTAGAGCAAGAATTGCGATCCGTCGTAGGGATCGGAAGCCAGTTCCTCGAGAAGGAACCGGATCTCCTCAGGGGCGCTCTTTGCCACACTCTCCAGCGCTCGGACCGACGCCGCCAGCAGGATGCCATCAAGCCGGTAGCTGCCGAAGTCATCGTCCTTGATGCGAAAGCTGAAGTGCAGATCGCGAATCAGGCCGTCGACGCCAGGCTCGATCGCGGTCCTCGCCATGACTCGTCGGAGATACGGCACCGTGACCAGCACGAATGCCAACGGTTCAGCATGTGCGGTATACCTAACGAGTTCGGCGGCGCTGTACTCTCGCATGCCGAGCACAGTCACCTTGCCTTCCTCGTTAAGCGTCAGGGCATCCCCGTGATCGATCAGCCGAGCCTGCAACACCTCGATCGCCCAAAGTGGTTCGTGCTTAGGCAGGTTGCGCATCGTTAGCCAAAGTTCATGCTGTGCCCCATCGTAGGCGCCTTCGCGAACTCCTTCGAGCACCAAATCGAACAAATCTCGGTTCTGAAAGACATCCGAAAAACGGCTGACCCAACGCAACCAGCGGTGATATTCCGGCTGGGCCTTGCGGTCCCCTAACAGCTTTGCGATCGATACTGGGTGCTCTTTGACCGCACTAGCCATCATATTCAACGCGTGATTCCGCATACCCTCGTTCGGGCCATCAAGCCAAGCAGCAATCTGACCATCCTCAAGGAATCGTCTGAACCACTGTGGTCTACTCAACTGCTGCCAGAGCCGGTCTTCAAAGCCCGGATGTCCCGCGGCGATCCGGACCATCACTTCGGCATCGGCAGTCGTCGGCGCAAGAAGATTAGCTACGACGGCAAGGACTGTCTCCTTTATGTGAAATCGGATGTCGTTAGCGGTAAGTACTGATTCGACCTCGGTATGGAAACGATCCGGCGCTCGCTCGTAGAGATGTTGCAGGACCTGGCGAACCTGGGCACGTCGAAAAAGTGCCTGCTCGTCACGGAGAAGGAAGTCAACGAGTGACTCCCCGCGTGACACCCACAGACGTGCGAAGGCGTAGTCGAAAAACGTTTCATGGAAGAACGCGATGCGACCGCCGTCTTGCGCAAGCAAGTGTTCTGAAACGAGGACGTTGGCGTCTTCAATAAGGTCCTCATCGTCCAGAATCTCGATTGGGACAGACAGCGCTTGCAGATCGCTTGCAGCGTTGGCGATCCGACTGACCACGTCGTTGAATCTGACATTCACTCGCCGCGAACGCACTGCTTGTCGCTTGCGCTCCCAAAACGCTTCAAAGAGCGATCCGCGCGAATGGAAGGCCAGCGCGTCAGCCTGAGTCGAAATCGTTTGCAGGAGTACAAGGTGCAGCGGCGTCTGCAGAAGGGCTAGTTGTGATGGATTTAACCGCGCTGGGTCGAGTCCCATTCTTGTCACTGCCGCTTCGACTTCCTCCTTCGACAATCGGTCGACTTCCACCGTTGTTACGTCGGTACGAGACGCAAATGCGCGGATACGGTGATCATTATCGATGTCGAACTGGCGACATGCCATAACAACACGGATTCCGCACACTGACAGTGCTTCGTCGATGAGATCCATAACGACATCGAAACTCTCCGGCATACGTCCGGAGGCAAGACTCACCGCGTCGAGTTGGTCGATAATCAGGAAGGCGTCGCGATCGTCAGCCGCCCTCGCCAAAGCGGCTGCGGGAGAGACTTCGAACCCGAACTGATGCCCCAACTCGACAGTCGACGCGAACGGACCGCATCGGTCCAATCGTAGCGCCAGCACCTCGGCACCAGCCGATTCAAGAGCGGCAGCAGTTTGTTCGAGAACGGAACTCTTCCCACCTCCCGCCGTACCTGCGACGAGCCCGATCCGATATTTATCAAGCGCCTCCACTAGGTGGGCGGCCTCTGCACGCTTAATCGGTGGTTGCAAGAGTTCACGTTCAACGGACTGACGCCAGCTTTTCGTGATCTTAAACACCTGCTGGTGCGACGTCAGATGCGACCCAGGTTCCAGTGGCTTGATGCCCCTTTGAGCGAGAAGAGCAAAAAGTTCAGTTCGAGTCAACCGCTTACCGAGGTTGTCGAGAAGGATATCCCCTATAGCAAGAGATATGAGGTCGCCGCTAGCTCCCCTCAGACTGCACACAGCAAGCATACTGTTCGTGCGGACGATGTCGAGTTCATCTTGAACTAAGAACCGCATTCCGCGAAGTGTGTTCCAGGCCACTTGGGGATTGCCCAGGATTTCGGCCGCCGCCAATTGGTTAAAGACCGGTGTTAGCTCTTTAGAAAGCCAGCAGTCGGTGAAACTCGTTAGATCATCTGACTTGCGAGCACGATCGGACAATTCTTGTAAGGACCGGCACGGCACCAGGGAGACAAAATGGTAACTTCGGCCCGCCGCCACATGCTCCGCAGCCGCCTCGAAGATCTTTTGATCGGCGAGAGCCTTGACTGTCCAACTGTTACTAGTGCCGTTCTGTCGTTTTAACTGGTGCACTTCGGTAACGAGACCGTCGTCGTAAGTGAACTCGGAACCTCGATTTAGCTCGGCGTCGATGTCTTCCGCAGTCAACGCCCGTCTATCGTCGACGATGCAATATAAGGCATGGCGGATAGCCCATGCGAGCTCGTACCTATTTCCAAGCTTGTCTGTTTCTCCGCCAGGTCTAGGCGACATCAGACCTCCGAGATCACTTTCAACGTGGGATGCCGTATGGCGACACTCATAGCAGACTAGTGCAGGCTCGACCGAGTATGGGCACCGAGTGTGAGGCACTTGCGTCTATTTAAGTACACTCAAACGACTACGGGCCAAAATGCGATTACAACTAAAAGTAACCCTGTCCAGGAACTACACGTTGAACTCGAATTCAACGGAGTGGCGAAAGAAGGCTACCTCACTCAGTTGCAAGCGATTCGAGAAGCTGAAAAGTGTGCCGCAAGGCGTTTCCTGCTCGGAAAGGCAACCTCCGCAGGCTAGATCGTTCCGCGTCATGAAGAGCTAGCACCGCCGAAGTTGCCCTCAAGCCAGATTCGGACTCATTCTCACAGTCAGTCGCGGAACGAAAACCAACTTAGTACGGTCCCGACTGCAACTAAAACTGTTCCTGCCGAAACTAAATACCACCTTCTAACCGCTGGCGAAGCACGACTTCCTCTTCATCGCTGAGCCCAGCGAGTCTTTCCCCCTGCTGTTCTTCTTCGAATCGCAGCGCATCCGCCAATGTTTCTTTCAACGGGCGAATCTGCAGGCCAGCTTCGTAGGCTGCGGTGCAATCGAGTAGCGCGATGTTGCGAAACTGTTCACCTGGTACCCACAACGGCAACGATTTTGGGCCCATCCACGGGGTTACATCATTAGCGAGAAGCAGTTCATCAGAGCAAGGTCGCTCCGTAGCCTCCGATGCGGTTAACTCACGCGAAATCTTGAACACATCGGACAAGGAAGTAGCAAACCCCGTAGCATTAAAGGTTCCGAAAGTCCCAACTTCTGCAGACTCAACTATCCAGCCTGCAAGGTCTTTCACATCAATCATAGCGACGGGAAACGCCGGGTCTGGGACGATCACGTTCTCACCCGTGGGATGCGCGAAGCGCCACGGATAGTAACCACTGCGCCCTGTTTCGTCGCCGTAGCCAGCGATCAGACCGGGTCGAACTACCATTACCGACCGATTTGTGCTGCGATAAATCGTTTCGCAAGCAGACTTTGCGGCTGGGTACTGCCCCATGTCCTCCATGTAGTCAATTTCAAGCGGAGTGACTACGGAATCAGACTCGGAAGAAATACTTCCCTGATCCTCATATACGCTGCTCGAAGACACAAATATACGATGCTTGGCCTGGAGTTTCGCCGCCGCATCCCGCGCATGCTTCGGCTGACTCGTCAGATCCACAATGGTATCCCAAGTTTTCCCCGCAACCTCATCGTACGCACCGTCACGGTCACGGTCCGCACTCACAAACTCAGCTCCGTTGGGAGCCTTCCCGTTACCTCGTGCAAGGCAAGTAACTTGATGGCCTCGGTCGACTGCTGCAGCCGCAATGTGTCCTCCAAGGAAACCGGTACCACCGAGCAATAAAAAGTTCATGTCACTAGTTGTACACGAAAACTTCTCACACGTGACCAGTCCTAATCCCAGCGCACCCAAGCTAGATTAAGATGTCAGAGCAGGATTGCCCCACCATCTGCCAGAGCTTCTTATTCGGCTAACCTACACGTTGAACTTGAACTCGACGGAGTGTCGTCGATAAATAACTATTCGATGCGCAAAGTACAACGAAATACCGCTAGAAACAGACAACATATGGGGGTGCACAGAAACACATATAGGTTCTGCGGAAAACCTATAGGGTGCGTCGCTAAAAACCGCTGTGCGCGAAAAACATAAAGGGTTTACGGACCCGGTCCCAGACCCCTCAATACTCTGAGCCGGAAGAATGGAAAGTGGAAGGTTGATGTATCCCCACTATTTATTTTTTCCGTTTTTCGGAGTACATCGGGAGCTACAACTGCGGACCAGCTCTGTGTGAACTAGATGAGAAGGCGCAGCAGCGAATCATCGACGCTGGACAGTTGGTGCTGCGGGCACGCGAGCGGCACCCCCAGCGGTCACTCGCGGAGCACTACAACCCGTTATCGATGGACCCAATTCTGCTCAAGGCTCACAACAACTTGGACCGGGAAGTCGATAAGGCTTTCGATGTGGCACGCAAACTCACCAACGAGCGCCAGCGCCAGGAGCTACTGTTCGCCAGCTACGGGGAGTTGGCGAGGGGCTATGTCTCCTCGCTTTCATCAAAATCGAAACCACCAGCAGGGTCGTTCCCCGTGCGGGTGATTTTGATCGGTCCCGCTGCTGGGTGTAGAACCCTGTCGCTGGCAACGCCGGGAACTATGACTGTGCCCGACGAGAACACGTCACTGCCATAACGCGGCTCACGGTAGACGAACATGGGTCGTTCACTACTACTGGTGGATTTCGGTTTTGGTGGTGGGGGGATTACCGCCGCCGGCCTCGATTTTTCCGTTGAGGAGGGCGTTGACTACTTCCCGATTGTGAAATGGGCCGATGGCGCGGTGAAGAGGAACCAGTCACCTGGAAGAGATCGATCCAGTCGCTGGTGTGCAATCTGGGAGGTAGGGTTGCGGGGTCGATTCCTCGCGAGCGCAACCATGATTGTGTCTCTGAACGTGATGAAAACAACCCTGCCCTTCGGAGAATTTCCCCTATCCCGCGTCCCCGGGCGGTGAAAACGGTGTGCACCATCGCCTGAAAGGCTTTGCGTTGCTCTATCGGGATCTTCGGGTCACCCACCCGGCGGATCACTAAGATCCCCCCGTCAACGTTTGGCTGTGGCCGGAAAGCAGACCTTGGTACTCGGGAACCAAGGTGAAACGTGAACCATGGGGACCACTGAGCTGTCATCATCGTGCTTGCACCTACCCCGGCCCGGCGGCGAGCGACTTCCCACTGCATGAGGAGTACAGCGGCAGTCCATGCCGGCGCATGCAACAACTTTCGAAGAATGGCAGTGGTGAGGTGAAAGGGAATGTTTCCCACAATGACGCAGGGAGTGGCGGGTAACGGGAAGTTGAGGAAATCATCATGGACCACTTCGACCGACGCCGAGGCGGTCTTTTTTGTGAGTTTGGCAGCTAGTTTTGCGTCTACCTCAACTGCCGTTATTGCCCTCCCCAAGTGGGATATCGGGTGAGTGAGGGCACCGCTTCCTGGCCCGATCTCAATGATGGGGCCGGAGGTTTGTTTTACAAGATCGACGATGGAGTTGATGATCTTGTGGTCTGTGAGAAAATTTTGGCCATGTTCGTGACGGCCGTATCCGTATGTAGACATCAGGTGTGCTCCGTGGAGTTGAAACGGAGCCGGGCATGGCAAATGGCCGCCCGGCTAAAGGACCGGAGCGGTTTCTAACCTGCGGGAGGGAGAAAACCGCCTTAGCGGCTGGTGAGCGGCCGCATGAAAACGGAACCTGAAATCAACATGGGCCTATCGTATCCAATTAATTTCGCAGGGTCCAATACGGTGAGAAAGAAGACAACCGCACCGCAACAGTGCAAGACCTCTCTGGATTGGAATTTAATTGAACATGGGTTTGGGGTACGACGCGCCCTACTCGGAGTGGCACGGACACTACGGCTGCGCGCCCACACACAACAGTAAAGAGCTCGGCAATGCACAGACACGTAACGAGAGCGCCACAAATGTATGTACGTTTAAGTTACAGCATCGACACTGACGCTCCACATGGAGGGACGGCCGCAGCCCTGCAGCAAGCACACGGCAGGGTGCCTGCTTCGGGCGACGTGAAATTACGCAGAAAAATACGAAACACATCACCGCAGGTCACGGTAGGTATTTGCGGGTCATTTCGTAATCTCGTAAACGAAAAGAACAAAACTACGAAACACAAAAACATACGTTGAGCAGCGTAAATGGTTTTCGTTTCGTAATTTTTCCACTTTTTGAAGAAAATCTAAATAAGAAGAGACACCTTGATTGCGATTGTGTCCCGTGTCACATAGCTGCAACCCCTGCAGCGTGCCCTCAACGAGGACGCTCTGTGTCGTAGACATGTGCCTGCAATGCGTGTCTGTGTCTCTCTCTTAAAAGGTTTGGGTCGAAATACCGCAAAATTACGAAACACCGCCGAAATGTGACGTGTCTATGCAGGTCACAGCGTTATCGCGTGTTTCGTAGTTTTGTTCTTTTCGTTTGCGGAAATCACGAAACCGCAGGTAGAGCGTTTCGTAATTTTTTCGTATTTTGATCGGCAAATTACGAAACGAGGTCAAAACTACGAAACGAACACACAACACCTGTGTTGCGTGTCACACAACGGCGCGCCACGGACGTGTTGCAGCG
>NZ_JRNG01000007.1:0-9598 GCF_000759055.1 Corynebacterium tuscaniense DNF00037
GGCTTGTTTACGGGTGAACTTCGACGGCCCGTAGTAGACCGCGTGGAGCTTGGTCCATTCGCGAACACGAGCAGGGCTGCAGCCGGTATCGCGGAGGACCTGGGCATCGAAATGCTCCAAGGTCTCAACCGGGTTTGTTAAACCCGCCACGAGCGCTGCAAAAGGATTCATGCCGGTAACGCTAAACCCAAATCCGAAAACGTGCGAAAAGGGCCTGTGAATAGTTTTTAGTTATCCACAGCAGGCACGCGCCAAAGCATGCGCACAACGCGTGAGAAACAGCGAGGACCTGTAACAACGGGCCGGTTCCCTGCAAACCGAAAAAAGTTAAGCCACGCTCCGCGTCATGCCGGGCGGGCGGAACCTGGGAAGATTCCTCGATGAAGATCGCATGCAACAGTGAGCACGCTTTCACCACTAAACTCATCTGGGCGCAACTAATCACAATCTTCACGCCTTTCACTCGGCGTGTCTTTGAGTTAAAGTCTCAAGTGAAACTTAAACTTTGCCGCACAACGTAATTAAGTAACCGGCCCGGCCTAGGGGAGGGGAACCCCTGGGGTGGTGAGCTCCGGCATTTTGCCGTACCTTTTTGTTCGAATCAACCACTAAAGGGATACCTCCATGCGCTTGACACCACGACGTTTTCCCCGCAAGGCCTCTAAGGGCCAGATGCTTGCTATCGCCGCGGTCCCGACAGCTCTCGCTGTTGGTGTGGCCGTTGTACCGGCGGTTGCTCAGATCGGGTCTGCTGATCTGTCCAGCTCTTTGTCTTCTGGCCGTGGCCTTTCTGATGGTCTGCGTCCGTCGGACCCGCCACAACGTACTCCGATTGAGGTGGATGAGAATCCGCAGATTGAGGGTCTGCCTGAGGGGGTGACGGTTGATCGGATTGAGTGGTTGACGCAGCGTCGTGTGGCTGTGTTTATTAACTCTGCTGCGATGCCGGGTGAGCCTATCCAGGTGCAGATTCTGTTGGCAAGGGATTGGCATTCTAACCCGCAGGCGAAGTTCCCTGAGGTGTGGGCGCTTGATGGGTTGCGTGCGCGTGATGATGAAAATGGTTGGACCATCGAGACGAATATTGAGCAGTTTTACGCTGACAAGAACGTCAACGTGGTGCTGCCGGTGGGCGGCGAGTCCTCTTTCTACTCCGACTGGCAGAAGCCGGATAACGGTAAGCACTATATGTGGGAGACCTTCCTGACTAAGGAGCTGGTCCCGGTGCTGAATAATGAGTACCGTTCGAATGGTTCCCGCGCTGTTGTGGGTCTGTCTATGGGTGGGACCGCTGCTGTGAATTTGGCGGAGCGTAACCCGCACCTGTTCAACTTTGTGGGTTCCTTCTCTGGATACTTGGATACCACCACGAGCGGTATGCCCATGGCGATTATGGCTGCTCAGAAGGATGCGGGTGGCTATAACTCTGAGGCGATGTGGGGTCCGGTTGGTTCCCAGGACTGGATCGACCATGATCCGAAGCTGGGTATCGAGGCGTTGAAGGGCAAGACTGTGTACGTCTCCTCGGGCTCGGGCAAGGATGATTTTGGTAACGCTGAGTCTGTGGCGAAGGGGCCGGCCAACGCGGCTGGTATGGGCTTGGAGGTTATCTCTCGCATGTCCACCCAGACTTTTGAGCGGTATGCGAAGCAGGCGGGTGTGCCTATCATTACTCGCTACCGTCCGTCGGGTGTTCACTCGTGGGAGTACTGGCAGTTTGAGATGGCTCAGGCGTGGCCGTTCATCGCTGAGTCGCTGAATATTCCGGAGGGGGATCGTGGTGCGCAGTGCAACCCGGTTGGTGCGATCAATGAGGCAACTAAGTCCGGTGTCATTGGTTCGTGTGTGAACAACGAGTATGACGTGGCTGGCGGCCGCGGGAAGGCTCAGGAGTTCCGTTCTGGCTCCGCGTTCTGGTCCCCGGAGACTGGTGCGCACGTGCTGATCGGCGCGATCTTGGCTAAGTACAACGCTTTGGGTGGTCCGGCTGGATGGTTGGGCTTCCCCAAGACAAGTGAGCTGACCACGCCGGATGGCAAGGGCCGTTATGTCCACTTTGAGCGTGGTTCTGTCTACTGGACGCCGGAGACCGGTGCGCAGGCTATCCCGGGTGACATGTTCGCCGCATGGGGCAAGGGTGGCTACGAGGGTGGCCCGCTGGGCTATCCGGTGGCTGAGGCTGAGGCCGTGGGTGCTGGCTACGTGCAGAAGTTCCAAAACGGCTACCTGACCCGTAACCCGGAGGGCGTGGGCGAGGGCCACTACCAGGTCTTTGGTGCCATCGGTGCGAAGTATGCGGAGATGGGCACGGCGCGTTCTGATCTGGGCTACCCAACGAGCAATGAGAAGAAGATCAACGGTGGCTTCTTCCAGGAGTTCGAGCACGGTAATATCTACTGGTCCCCGGAGAGTGGAGCCCACGCGATTTACTACGGCAACATCTTTGATGAGTGGGGCAAGCACGGCTGGGAGCAGGGTCGTCTTGGCTGGCCAACGTCTGATATGAAGGATATTCCAGCTGGTGGTAAGACCATTACTTTCCAGCACGGCACGTTGGACGAGATCTTCGGTCAGGTCCGCGAGCGTAAGAACTAAGGAGTCACAACCCTCATGCGTAAAGTCGCAGTATCTGTGTTCCTCGCCGTGGCTGGTTTGACGTTGGCTGCGTGTGGTGGGACGACCGTCGATAGTTCTGATGTGACCGCAACCCCGAGTGCGGTGACGAATTCCGCGACGAGTACCGCGCCCACCACAACGAGCACGAAGTCGAGCGAGAAGCGCCCGGAAGATGATGCTTTGGCAAATGAAGGTGCTGCGAGCGAGGTCTCCGATTTTCCGGAAAACACCCCGAAGCGCCCTGCGGAGGAGGAGGCTTACCTGGAAGCTCTACGGGAAGGTGGAGTGAAAATTGAGGGGACCGAAGATCAACTTTTAGCAACTGCCGGTACGTTATGCGGTGGTGAAACTATCACTCGTGACGCGGTGGCTGGTCAGCTCATTGAGCAGCAGCGCACCTCACTTGACTATGAGCAGCTGATCAAGCTTATCGACGACGCCGCGCACGCCAACCTCTGCTAGTTAGGAGGCGCGCACGTGCGCACCCGCAAAGTCCTTACCCTTGTTACCGCCTTGCTTGTTGTGGGCGTCATCGCCTTTGGTGCGGTGAGATGGCTTGGGCCAGAAGGTGGTCCGATTGATGAGGGCCTGCGCCCAGGCCCAAGCGAGGCCGACGAGCCTGCATGGTGCCCGGCGGTGGAGGTCATTTCCGCGCCGGGTACGTGGGAGTCGTCGAAAGATGATGATCCGTTTAACCCGCAGGCGAACCCGGCAAGTTTCATGCTTTCCATTACCCAACCGCTGCAGGAGCAGTACGACATTAATGATGTGCGGGTGTGGACGTTGCCCTACACGGCACAGTTCAAGTCCGTGCAGTCCCGCAATGAGATGAGCTATGACGATTCGCGCGATGAGGGCACGGAAAGACTCAAAGCCGAACTGAAGTTCGTGGCGGACACGTGTGCTTCAACCCAATTCATTCTGGCCGGATTCTCCCAAGGTGCGGTCATCGTTGGTGATGTGGCTAATGAAATCGGACGTGAAGCCGGCGTGGTCAGCCCTGAGCGTATCGCCGGTGTCGTGATGATCGCGGATGGTCGCCGTGAGAACGCCGTGGGCATCAACCCCGGTGTGGAACTCGGTGGTGTGGGGGCGGAGATCGCGCTGCATCCCCTGAACCGAGTCGTGCAGGCAATCGTGCCTGGCGCCAGCATGCGCGGTGTGCGTGAAGGTGGCTTCGGTGTCTTGAATGATCGGGCAATTGAGATTTGTGCCCCGGATGACAGCATCTGCGATGCCCCACCAAATGTGGTGGATGCGCTGGGTCGAGCACAGGATTTGGTGAACGCGAATGGCGTGCACGCCATGTATGCATCAAATCCGAACGTGATTCCTGGCACCACAGCGAACGCTTGGACCGTAGAGTGGATTCGACAGCGCATCGCTGAAGTTAGTTAGCCACAACAAAAGGAACGGAACAAGTATGGATCTCGAGCAGCTGCTCTACCAGTTCTACAACGACGACAAGATTGACCTGCCGCCAGAGCTGTCGCTCTACCAGCTGTGCGAAATGCTCTACCAGGGCAGCGCAGAAATGGGCACGGGTGACCTGCACCAGATGCGCTACTGGGACTTCTCCGAATCGCGTGAGGGTACTCCGGTGGACTTCACTCGTGATGAGGTAATCACCCGAATCAAGGCCGTGGCTGCGCGCCTGCAGCAGACAGGCGCGCCGGGGGATCGTGTGGCAATTTTGGCGGCGAACTCCCCGGAGTACATCTTCGCCTTCATGGGTGCGGTGTATGCCGACCAGATTCCGGTGCCGTTGTATGACCCCAATGAGCCGGGCCACGATGAGCAGCTGCGCGCCGTCATGGCTGACTGTGGTGCCAAAACGGTGCTGACAAACAACGTGGGTGCTAAGGCCGTCCGCGAGTTTTTTGCGGAGGTGCCTAAGCCGGAACGCCCGCGCATCATGGTGGTGGATTCCCTGCCGGATTCCTTGGCGGATGCGTGGACCCCGCCAGAGGAGCGGGAAGGCATTGACTCGCTGGATGAGGTCGCCTTCCTGCAGTACACCTCCGGTTCCACACGCTTGCCGGCCGGTGTGGTGCTGACAAACCGTTCGATCTTGACCAACGTTTTGCAGATTTATGATGCAGCGGAACTGAAGATGCCGCTGCGCCTGTCCACGTGGCTGCCACTGCACCATGACATGGGCATCATCCTCACCGTCTTCGTGGTCATCATGGGTATTGAATTTGAACTGATGGCCCCGCGGGACTTCATCCAACAGCCGAAGCGGTGGACAGACCAGCTGTCCCGTCGTGAGGGTGATGAGGATCAGTTTGTTTACACCGTTGTACCGAACTTCGCCCTGGACCTTGCGGCACGGTACGCCGCGCCGGAGAACGCAGAAGACTATGATTTTTCACAGGTAGACGGCATTCTCATTGGTTCTGAGCCGGTCACCCGCGCAGCCGTGGAAACCTTCGTGGAGGCATTCGCCCCGTCCAAACTGGACCCGCTGGTGCTGCGTCCGTCTTACGGTCTGGCAGAAGCCACCCTCATCGTGTCCACTCCGCAGACCGAAGATCGTCCGCTGTTCAAATATTTTGACCGTGAGCAAGTCGGCGAAGGCCGGATCGTGGAGGTGCCCGAAGGGGACGCAACCGGTATCGCATTCGCTTCCAATGGGCAGCCGGTGCCGGATATGACGGTGGCGGTGGTGGATCCGTCGACAAGCAATGAGGTGCCGGAAGGAACCATCGGTGAGCTGTGGATCCACGGCGACAACGTGGCGGCGGGCTATGAAGGCCGCGAGGAAGATACGCAGCAGACCTTCCACAACACACTCGGTGAGCGCCTAGCCGAAGGCTCCACCGTGCCGGAAGGCACGCCGGATGATGGTTGGCTGGCCACCGGCGACCTGGTGTCTATCTACCAGGGGCACCTCTACATCACTGGTCGCGTGAAGGACCTCATTGTCATCGCCGGGCGCAACCACTACCCACAGGACATTGAGGCCACTGTTATGGAGGCCAGCGACCATGTGCGCCCCGATTCGGTGGCGGCATTTGCCGTGCCGGGCGAGGATGTGGAGAAGCTGGTGCTGCTGGTTGAACGCGTTGAAGGCGCTGACCCAGCCGCCGATGCACTCGCCGAGGATGCCATCCGTGGCGCAGTGAGCAGTAAACACGGCATCAGCCCAGAGGTTGTGCGCTTCTACGCCCCGAATGAAATTGTGCGTTCCTCCTCCGGAAAGATTGCCCGTCAGGTTAATCGAAAGAAGTATCTGGCTAACGGTTAACCTTGACCGTCCGATACATAACTGTATTGGCCTGTTCAATTTTTCAACGGTATTCAAAACGGTATTCCAAAGGAAGGACCTGTGGCACAGACGATGACCGAAGCAGAACTGATCACCTGGTTGCGGCAATGGATTTCAGATGCCACGGGGACCAGTGTCGATGAGGTAGACCCAGCTGCACCATTGGAAAACTTGGGGCTGTCCTCCCGCGACGTCATCGTTTTGTCCGGTGAGCTGGAAAACCTGCTGGATATCAAACTGGATCCAACGGTGGCCTACCAGTTCCCTACGGTGGAAGCGCTCGCACATGGGCTTCTAGCTGGCACTGGCCTGTCAGGTGAAGCGAAACCGGTGAGCACCCGCCGCGCGGCCGACGGTTCTGGGGATATTGCCGTGGTGGGTCGCGCTGGACGCTTTCCCAAGGCAGGTAACCCCGATGAGTTGTGGGATCTGTTTGTCACAGGCCAGTGCGTCACCGGTGAATTGCCGGAAGGGCGCTGGTCTGAGTACTTGAGCGACCCGGTGATGGCCAAGAAGATGGAGGAACAAAATCTTCAGGGTGGCTACCTGGAGGACATCCGCAGCTTTGATAATGAGTTCTTTGGTCTGTCCCCGCTAGAAGCCACCAACATGGACCCCCAGCAGCGCATCATGCTGGAACTGGCCTGGGAGGCACTCGAAGATGCCAACCTGCCCGCGAGTGATCTGCGCGGGGAATCCGTCGGTGTCATCGTGGGATCCTCCTCGAATGATTACGGCATGTTGATCACCTCTGACCCGGCAGCGGCGCACCCGTATGCGTTGACAGGTACGGCGAGCTCCATCATTCCGAACCGTATTTCTTACGCCTTCGATTTCCGCGGCCCAAGCGTCAACGTGGACACAGCGTGCTCGTCTTCCCTGGTTGCGGTGCACCACGCCGTGCGCGCATTGCGCGATGGGGAAGCGGATGTGGCCCTGGCCGGTGGTGTGAACATTTTGGCCTCGCCGTTCATCTCAACTGCGTTTTCAGAGCTCGGTGTGATCAGCCCGACTGGTAAGATCAGCGCATTCTCTGATGACGCGGATGGTTTCGTGCGCGCGGAAGCCGCCGGTTTCATCGTGCTCAAGCGCGTCGAGGACGCGATTGCGGATGGGGATGACGTGTTGGCGGTGATCAAGGGTTCAGCGACGAATTCGGATGGCCACTCCAATGGTTTGACAGCCCCGAACCCGGAAGCACAGGTTGACGTGCTGCGTCGCGCGTACGCGGATGCTGGTGTGTATCCGGCAACGGTGGACCTGGTGGAAGCCCACGGCACGGGCACGGCGCTGGGTGATCCGATTGAAGCCACCGCCCTGGGTGAGGTCCTGGGATCGGGCGCTGGTCGCCCGGATTCGGAGCCACTGCTGCTCGGTTCGGCGAAGTCCACCATCGGCCACTCTGAATCCGCCGCTGGTGTGGTGGCCATGATCAAGGTTATCGACGCATTGACGCACGACACGGTTCCGCCGACGGCGAACTTCACCACGCCGAATAAGTACGTCGACTTTGATGCGCAAGCCATTGAGATTGTGGAGGACCCCCGCGAGTGGCCGCAGTACTCAGGCCGTCGCACTGCTGGTGTTTCGGGCTTCGGCTTCGGTGGCACGAATGCGCACGTGGTGCTCACTGACTTTGATGCGTCGGACTACAAAGTCGAGGCTGACATACCTGCCGCGCTGATTGATCCGGAGAACCCCGACTTGGTGCTGCTGCCGGTCTCGGGCTTGCTGCCATCGCGCCGCCGCGATATGGCAGGTGTGCTGGAAGAGGCGCTGGAGAAAACCGGCGCAAAGACGGATCTGCGTGCCGTTGCGCGCACGTTAGCTGGCCGCAACCATGGCCGTTCGCGCGCAGTGCTCACTGCTTCCACCATGGATGAGGCCGTGAAGCGCATGGGCTACGTCGCCCAGGGCAAGAACACCCAGGGCGTCTACTCCGCGGACAGCCCGGCGGCGGTAGGGCCGGTGTTCGTGTATTCCGGTTTTGGTTCGCAGCACCGCAAGATGGCCAAGCGCCTGGTGGAGGTGAACCCGCTGTTTCGGGAGCGCATCCAGGAGCTGGACAAGGTTGTTGCCTTTGAATCCGGTTGGTCCATGATGGACCTCATTCTTGACGACGAGCAGACGTACGACACCGAAACCGGCCAAGTCACCATCACCGCTATTCAAATCGCGGTGACGGACCTCCTGGCCAGCTACGGCATCACTCCGGCTGCCACGATGGGCATGTCCATGGGTGAAATGGCCGCGGCTTACGCCGCCGGTGGCTTGTCCGCCGAAGACGCCCTGACCATTGCGTGCGCCCGCGCCCGCCTCATGGGCGAGGGGGAGAAGCAGGTTGCTGGCACCGATGCGGAAGGCGCCATGGCCGTGGTGGAGTTGAGTAGGGAGGAGTTGGCGGAATTCGCGGATAAGCATCCTGAGGCCGCCGGCGTTGAGCCCGCTGTGTACGCGGGTCCGGGCATGACCACCGTGGGTGGGCCGGGCAAGGCCGTGGACTATCTGGTGGCGGCGCTGGAGGCTGAAGAGAAGTTTGCACGCAAGCTGCAGGTTCGCGGCGCGGGCCACACGAGCATGCTTGATCCGATCCTGGGTGAGCTGGCCGGTGAGATCGCTGGAATTGAGCCGAAACCCCTGGGTATCACGCACTTTGGTTCCGTTGATGGCACGCATCATGCCGGTGAGACCGTGCATGATGTGGATTACTGGATCCGCATGACGCGCCAGCCGGTGATGTTCCAGGATGCGACGGAAGCGGCTTTTGCTGCTGGTCACACCACGATGGTGGAGATTTCCCCGAACCCAGTGGCAATTATGGGCATGATGAACACGGCGTTTTCCGTGGGCAAGCCGGATGCGCAATTGCTGTACTCCCTCAAGCGCAAGGAAAATGAGGTGGCTACGCTGCTTGACCTAGCCGCCAAGCTGTATGTACAGGGCATGCCAGTGGATCTCGCCGCGATTGCTGGGGCTGGTGCGCGCGCGGAGCTTCCGCATACGCAGTTCAAGCGCAATGATCTGTGGACGGATGCCCGGCCGTCGGCCTCGGGTTCCGGCCCGCTGGGTGCGCGCGTGTCGCTTCCCGACGGGACCTTGGCGTACGCCACGCAGGCGGACCAGATTTACTCGGTCATGCAGCTCGTCGAACTCGCCGCGGCGGCAACGGACCCCAATGCGCGCGTTATTGCCGCGGAGGAACGCGCCCCACTGCCCGCTTCAGGCGAGCTCACCACCTTGGTTCGCCGGGGTTTGGGTGGTCTCACCGTCACGGTTCACAGCGGGGAAGCGCTCATCGCAGAAGGCTTTGCTACGACGCTTGACCTCGCCGCAACCCCTCTCCCCGGCGTGACGGATAATCCCCAGCCGCCGGAAGTGGCCGCTGCACGCGAGTTGGCGGAAGCTGCCCGCGAGTCCGGTCTTCCTGGTGCCGTAGATGTGGAGCCTGTCGTGTGGGACCCGGCCAAGGAGACCGTGGAGGAACGCCTCCGCGCCATCGTGTCTGAGTCCATGGGCTATGACGTGGATGACCTGCCGGTGGAACTGCCGCTCATTGACCTGGGCCTGGATTCCCTCATGGGTATGCGCATTAAGAACCGCGTTGAAAACGATTTCCAGATCCCGCCGCTGCAGCTCCAGGCGCTTCGCGACGCATCCGTGGCCGACGTGATCCAGATGGTGGAAGACGCCGTGGCTGGTCGGCCTGTGGCC
>NZ_JRNG01000008.1:0-78056 GCF_000759055.1 Corynebacterium tuscaniense DNF00037
GGCCTGTGGCCGACCAGCCACGGGAGACGGAGGGCAACCAGGTTGAGCCCGCTGCGCAGGCTCAACCAGAGGGAACGTCGACTGATCAGACTACCGGCGTTGGCGTTGCCCCGCGCGACGCGTCCGAGCGCATGGTCTTTGGTGCCTGGGCGAAGTACGCTGGCGCGGCCGCTGCTGGTGTGACCTCACCGCTGCCAAAGATTGATGAGAAGGTGGCCGGTGAGATCGCCGCACACTTGACGGAGCGTTCTGGCATTGAGGTGACCGCGCAGCAGGTGTTGGACGCGGACACCCTGGAACCGCTGGCCAACGTGGTGCGTGAAGGTTTGGAAACTCCGGTGGAGGGCAATGTCCGCGTGCTGCGCGCACGTACGGATGAGACCACGCCGTCGGTGTTCCTCTTCCACCCGGCCGGTGGGTCGAATGTGGTGTACGAGCCGCTGACGCGCCGTCTGGCGGACAATGTTCCGGTTTACGGCCTGGAGCGCCTGGAGGGAGGCCTCGAGGAGCGTGCGGCGGCGTACATCGATGACATCGTGGAACTTGCCGAGGGTCAGCCGATCGTTCTGGCCGGCTGGTCTTTCGGCGGTGCCCTGGCCTATGAGGTGGCGCACCAGCTGCAGAACCGGACTGGCGCGGACACCCCGGACGTGAAGTTCATCGCGCTGCTGGACACCACGCAGCCGCGGAACCCGACGCCGAACACCCCGGAGAATGTCCGCGCACGCTGGGAGCGCTACGCCGCCTTTGCCAAGGAGACGTACGGCCTCGACTTCGAGGTGCCCTACGAGCTGCTGGACACTGCCGGTGAGGATGCGCTGCTGACCATGCTGGGTGAGTTCCTGGCCACCACGGATGCCTCCGCGCACGGCTTGTCCGCTGGCGTGCTGGAGCACCAGCGTGCCAGCTTCGTGGATAACCAGATTTTGGCCAAGGTGGATCTGACCAAGTGGGCTGACGTTGACGTGCCGGTGTTGCTCTTCCGTGCGGAAGGGATGCACGAGGGTGCGATTATGCTGGAGCCTGCTTACGCAGATATTGCACCGGACGGCGGTTGGGCCGCCATCGTGGAAGATTTGACCATCGTGCAGCTGCCGGGTGATCACTTGGCGGTTGTGGATGAGCCGGCGGTGGGGATCGTCGGTAAGCATATGCAGGAGTGGATTAATGGCAACGACCGCTGAAAAACTCGCTGAACTGCGTGAACGTCTGGAGCGTGCGCAGGACCCGGGCTCGGAGCGCGCGCGGAAGAAGCGTGATGATGCTGGGCAGACCACGCCGCGTCAACGCATCAATGCGCTTCTTGACGAAGGGTCGTTCGTCGAATCCGGTGCCCTTGCCCGCACTCCTGGCGACCCGGACGCTGTCTATTCCGACGGTGTGGTGACTGGTTATGGCCGCATCGATGGCCGTCCGGTGGCTATTTACGCCCACGATAAGACCGTGTACGGCGGCTCCGTCGGTGTCACCTTCGGCCGCAAGGTCGTGGACGTGATGGAGATGGCCATCAAGATTGGCTGCCCCGTCATCGGTATTCAGGATTCAGGTGGTGCGCGTATTCAGGATGCGGTGACCTCCCTGGCTATGTACTCGGAGATCGCCCGCCGTCAGTTGCCGCTGTCTGGCCGTTCCCCACAGATCTCGATCATGTTGGGTAAATCCGCTGGTGGTGCTGTGTATGCGCCGGTGACCACCGACTTCATCGTTGCCGTGGATGGTCAGGCGGAGATGTACGTTACCGGCCCAGCGGTGATCCGTGAGGTGACCGGTGAGGATATTTCCTCAGCTGAACTTGGTGGCGCTTTGCAGCAGGAACAGAACGGCAACGTGTCGGTGACCGTGCAATCCGAGGATGAGGCGTTCGATTTCGTTCGTGACTTGCTTGCGCACCTGCCCACCAGCGCCTTTGATGAGCCACCGGTGGCGTGGGCGCCCGCGGATGAGGACCTGGATGACTCTGCTTTGGATGAGTTCATGCCGGATGACACCAACGCTGGCTACGACATGATGGATCTGCTGGTTCAGCTGGGTGATGATGAGGAGATTTTGGAGATCCAGGAGAACTACGCCCCGAACCTCATCTGTGCCATTGGGCGTATCGACGGTCGCCCGGTCGGCTTCGTAGCCAACAACCCTATGCACTTCGCTGGGTGTATTGATGCGGATGCTGCCGATAAGGGCGCTCGGTTCATTCAGATCTGTGATGCCTATAACCTGCCACTTGTCTTCGTGGTGGATACACCGGGCTATCTGCCGGGCGTGGATCAGGAGAAGGTGGGTCTCATCCACCGCGGTGCCAAGCTGGCGTTTTCCGTGGTGGAGGCAACTGTGCCGAAGATCGCGCTCATTGTGCGCAAGGCTTATGGTGGCGCCTACGCCGTGATGGGGTCCAAGAACTTGACAGGTGACCTGAACTTCGCGTGGCCTACTGCGCAGATCGCCGTGATGGGTTCTGCTGCCGCGGCCGTAATGATTCAGGGCAAGCAGCTGGCGGCCATTGAGGATGAGAGTCAACGTGCGTACATGAAGAAGGTGTTCATGGACTTCTATGAGGAGAACATGACCTCCCCGTATGTGGCTACCGAGCGCGGGTATTTGGACGCGATGATCCAGCCGTCAGAGACCCGCCTGACTCTGCGCCGGGCTTTGCGTCAGCTATCCACTAAGTACGATCAGGATTTGCCGAAGAAGCACGCTATTCACCCGCTGTAAACAGTTGGCTGTAACGGGTGTAGCTTTAGCGGCGATACTCGAAGAGATAAAGGAAAACACTTCTACTTTTGGGAGGACTCAATGCTCAGCAGTGCACTGGACATCGGCGCAGAAATTATCAATTACATCGTCTGGGTCGTTCGGTCGATCGCTTCCGGCAAGTCGCCGTTTTAAAAGACGGCTAACTTACCGTTTGATCAGGCGCGCAATGCCGCGCCACCCCAACATCAGCAGCGCCGACATCACACTGGCCACGAGAATGAAAGACCAGTGCGGCAGCTGCTGATTTCTTATTGCCCAAATAATCAAACCGGTAGCGACGGTGATGAGCCAGATGACCCAACCTTTGGCTTCTTTCAGCGCGAATAGCGTGAACATCCATGCCAGCGCAACGCCGAGCAAGAACGGCCAGAGGGTGTCGAGCCAAGTGATGAAGTTCAGTGGTGTCTCTTCGGTCTGGTGTGCAATGCGCGCAAAAAAAGCGAACAGTGCGATAGCAACAGCGTCGAGCGTGATCGCGGTGGAGTTCTTCATAGCTCCAGAATAACCCCCAGTCTTTTCGTTAATGACATGCAATTCGACGTTGAAAGGAAGTTTTGGGGATCGAACCTGCACACCTTCGCCATTTATTGCAGTGAACCTGAATGCGGAGTAGTGTTATTCTGAACGCTTTTTAAGGTATTTCTCAGATCCTTTGGAGTTATTTGTATGAAGACATCACACCGGGTGAGCCCTCAGTGGTTGCTTGTCGCCATGGTCACAATTCTGGCGCTGGTTGCCAGCGTCCTCGTAGCAACGCCGCGGGCTGTTGCTGATCCAGGGCCGGTCCCAGCCGGCCACCCCATCGCAGAAAATCCGCCGCTTCCTGAGCGTTGCGGTGGCTTGAGTATGGCTCTTGTGTTTGACGTTTCGGGTTCCATTGGCCAGCGAGGCCTGGCTGACTCGAAGAACGCGGCCAAGGCTGTTGTTGAGGCGCTGAAGGATACTGACATCACGATCGGTATGTACAGCTTTGCTAGGCATGCTCCGGCGAAGGGGCAGCAGAACCTGGACAAAACCCCGGCTTCTGAGCAGGAGAAGCTGAACGCTCATATTGATAAGTTGGCCATCCCAAGTGGAAGGGACAACTACACCAACTGGCAGCAGGCTCTGACTCAAGTTGAGGGTATGGGCTACGACGTTGTGTACTTGATCACGGATGGTCAGCCGAATACCTATGGTGACGACGACGGTACGGTTGAGGGCCAACCACCACTGTTGAGTGTCCAGCATGCTGTGAAGGCTGCTAATGATCTCAAGCAGGCAGGCACTCGTGTTGTGCCACTGGCCGTTGGTGGTGGCGTTCAGTCGGATACTGAAGCGGCAACGTACCTGGGGTACATCTCAGGCGAGGATGATTGGATCCCTGTTGCTCAGTACGCCGAGTTGTCCGAGGCACTCGTCGAGCAGACCACGAAGGGCTGCCAGGGTGAAATCAACATCGAGAAGAACTTTGTGAACAAGCGCGGCAAGGTTGTTGAGCCCACTGCGCCGGCCACGAAGTCTGGGTGGAAGTTCTCCATCGCGGACACGAAGGCGAATGACGCGGATAAGAAGATCGTGGCACTCGATGAGGAAGACGTGGTCACCGATGAGAAGGGTGCAGCGACCCTGCGTTACCGCACGTCGAAGCCGGACACTGAAGGCACTGTGACGGTGGCTGAGGCAAACGGTGAACCGAAGAATGTTAAGTGCACCGATTCCAACGGCACTGATGTTGATGTGAAGCTGGAGGGCAATAAGTTCACTGTTCCGGCGAAGACCGGTTCGGAGCTGTCCTGCACCGTGTCCAACCTGGATGAAAACGCTCCTGGTTCTTCGGGTGGCGGTTCGAGTGATGATCCGATTACGGATCGTTGCTTGCCGGCTGTTGGTGGTGTTCTTGGTGCGTTGATTCTGGCGCTCCCGTTGATTGCGCTGGGTAATGCGAAGGCGCCGGGCATCATGGCTTTGCAGGAGAGCATCGGTAAGCAGATTCGGGAGTCGAACTCCAGGATTCAGCAGGGTACGGGGATTTACAACGAGGATTCTTCGCGGTTTGCTGCGCAGATCGATGATCAGCTGAAGGCTCTTGCTTACAACAACCAGGATGCGCTGAAGGTGTTGGGTAGTTTGGCTGCTCTTGCTGGTGCGGCTGGTTTGCTGTGGGCGTTCTGCGCCCCGGGTTCTGGTAGTTCTGGTAACAAGATCACGGTTGGTGAGGCTTTCGAGAACTTGGGTAGCTCGGAGAAGCCTTCCGAGGATACTGAGTCGGAAGGCAACTAGGCCACCAACGAGAAGCAGGTTGCTACAGCGGAGGCGTAGTGCGCTTCGCTCCTGTTAAAAACGAATAGTTCATGCTCGGTGGGCAGCGTTATTGCTGCCGGCCGAGCATGAATCCTTTTCCGGCATAGGCAATGAGATAAATCACCCAACCGATGACGGTGATAAGGGCGAAAGAGACAATGCGGTAGATCAGGGTGGTGGCGGTGGCGTCGACCAGCGTGAGGCCGGTGGCCACCAGCGATGCGGTGGCAACGGGCTCGACGGTGCCAATGCCTCCGGGGGTGATCTGGGCGGCACCAGCTAATTTGGTCATGATGAAGGCCAGGGTCACTCCTTGGATTGTGGTTGCGTCCAGGCTGGGGTGGAAGCCGGGGAGGGAGCCGGTGACGGCGGCGACGCAGAAGTAGAGGGTGGCTACGTCGATAAGCTGATTGAACAGTGAGAAGACTGTGGCGGCGATGAATCCGCGGGGTGACACGCGGATATCACCAAGTTGGGTGATTACGGGCAGGACGCGTTCACGCACGCGCGTGGGTAGATAGCGGGCCCAGCGTGCAAGCACGTTGGGGTTGTACACGGCCCAGAACAGGCCGGCGATGGCGGCGGTGGCCACGGCGAGAGAGCCGGCGAGCGCCCACATGGATAAGTTCGCGCCGAGGAAGATGGCGGCGACGATGCCTATGACTACCATCCACACGGTGGAAAGTGCGCCGGAGATGACAAAGAACCACCCGCACAGGCCAGCGGAAGCGCCCCAGGAGCGGTGGATGCGGTAGGTCAACCACGCTGAGAGGGCGGGGCCACCGGGGATGGTGGTGGACCAGGCGTTGCTGGCCAGGGTGACGGCGGTGCAATTCCCCATGTTCGCGTTCACGTCTTTGGAGGCGAGGAGGATGCGCATCACGGCGGCCATGGACACGATGGCCAGCACCGAGAAGAAAATCGCTGCCGCCACGTACTTGGGGGAGGCCTGGCCGAGTGCTGCGAAGGCCTGCCCGAGGAATGGCAGCTGGTCACGGAAGACCAGCGCCACAATAATGAGGACCGCGATGGGGGCCAGCCACCGCGCCCAAGAGCGAAGATCAGTCATTCAGTCGGCGCATGAGTTCATCGAAGGGAATGAGGTCACGGTTCTGTTCCACGCTCACACCACTGCGGGCGTGCTGCGCGGCCAGGACGGTGGCGCCGATGGGGATCTCACCGGCGCGGGGGTGGGCGGGTTCGGAGTGGCTGGCGGCGCTGGTAGAGCTGCCTTCTCCGAAGCTCTCGTAGGCGCGCTTGACCCAGCGTGGGGCCCACCAGTTGTCCTCGCGTAGTTCGCGCATGACTGCGGGCACGAGCAGCAGGCGGATGAGTGTGGCGTCGAGTGCGAGGGAGAAGATGAGGCCGAAGGAGATGTACTTCATCATCACAATCTCACTCATCGCAAACGCGCCCGCGACCACGATCATGATGAGGGCGGCCGCTGTAATAATCCCGCCAGTGTGCGCAGTGCCGTATTTGATTGCATTGCTTGTCGACGCACCCTTGTGCCGCGCCTCCACCATCCGGGAGACCAAGAACACTTCATAGTCCGTGGACAGGCCGTAGAGAATCGCAATGATGAGCACCAGCACTGGACTCATCAGCGGGCCTGGTGTGAAGCCGAACATGCCGGAGCCGACGCCGTCCACGAAGACGAGGGTGAGGAAGCCGAGCGTGGCGCCGATACCTAGGACGTTCATGATCACGGCCTTGACAGGCAAAATCATCGAACCGAAGAGCACAGCCATGAGCAGGAATGTCGCCACAACCATGTACACCGCCATCCACGGCAGGCGGCCCAGCAGCGCTTCGATGGATTCGACTTCCATGGCCGGTGTGCCGGCGATGTAGAGGTCCACGCCTTCTGGTGCCGCGATGGCACGCAGTTGGTCGATGACTTCCTTACCGCCGTTGCGGTCCGCCAGCGTGCCGGAGAGCACGGTCGTACCGTCCTTGGTGGCCTGCGAGGGCTCCATGGGGGAGGCGAGGCCGGTGACCTGGCGTGTTTGCAAAACTACGTCCACGAGCTGTTGATTGTCGGCGCCGGTAATTACCAACTTCACCGGGTCTGTGCGGAAGGCGGGGAAGGTCTCATTGAAATCGTCCTGTGCCTGACGGACGGTATTGGTGGGTGGCAGGTACGATTCGTTGATACCGCCGAAGGTGATGCCCACGATGGGGATGGTCAGCGCCAACAGTGCGCCGGTCACCCCCACGATGACGCCCTTGGAGTGTCGCATGGCCCACGCCGGGATCCGGAACCAAATCGTGTCCTCAATCCGCTTGGCTGTGCGGCTGGTGTGGCGAACGGACCACTTATCGATGTTGCGCCCCAACATCCCAAACAACGCTGGTAGTACCGCCACCGAGATCACAGCGGCGAAAAGCACCGCGCTGATCGCGCCGTACGCCACTGATTTCAGGAAAGCCTGCGGGAACATGAGCAGCCCGGACAAAGCTACGCCGATCAAGAGTGCAGAGAAAAAGACTGTCTTACCAGCCGTGGTGGTAGTTTCCGCCACGGCATCTTCGACTGTTCTGCCCTTATCCAGCTCCTCCCGGAAACGGGAGACCATGAACAGGCCATAGTCGATGGCCAGGCCCAGCCCCAGCAGCGTGATGATGGACTGGGAGAACACGTTGACCTGATGGAACTTCGCCAGAATCGCCAGGATGGACAGCGACCCGATGATGGAAAGCACACCCACGATCAGTGGCATCGCTGCCGCGATGACACCGCCGAAAACAAATAGCAAGATCACAGCCACAAAAACAAGGCCAATTTTTTCCGCGCGGGCAATGTCATCCGCCATGCCACGGTCCAATGCGTCAGCCACAGCGGTGGCGCCGGCGATTTGCACCTCCGCGCCGGGGATCTCAATGGCTTCGAGTTCTTCCTGCAGCTCCCGGAAATCCTTCAACGTTTGCTCGCCATCACCGGCCAGGCCGATCGCAGCAAAAGCCTTAGTTTTATCCGGGGAGATCAGCTGCGGGTTCGGGGTAGAAAAGTAGCTGGTCAGTTGGGCAACTTCGGGGCGATCTTTGAGTTTGGAGATCTGCCTGTCGGCGGAAGCCATCACCTCTGGGTCCGTAACATTGCCACTGACCAACAGGATCACGTCGCCGGCGTTGTCGCGGCCAAACGTGTCCTCCTCAATCACCGCAGCGGTGGTGGAATCCGCCCGCGGATCCTCCCAACCTTCCTGGGACAGGCGCTCACCGAGTTTGGAGCCCCAGAGCACCTGCATGAGGATGATCAGGGCAATGATCACCACAGGAATGATCTTGCGGTGCCGGTAGGCGGCATGGCCCCACCTATAGAACATGCGTCTCCTAGTTTTTGATCAATGCGCTCAGCGGGCGGAACGGCTGCAGCCACGCACCGCCGTCCGGCAGTTGGTCCAGGTTGACGCGCGGTAGCGGTTCGCGGAATACACCAGGGATGTCCTCTAAGTCTACGAATGTGATGTCCGGTGAGGTGACTGCCCAACTGGCGTGTTCGTGAAAACCTATGGCGGTGACGGGGATGCCATCATGCGCGAGCTCCGTGAGTAAGTCCTGGAAGTTCTGGCCATCGGCGGAAGCAACCACGACCCCGCGCAGCACGCCCTCATCTCGGCGGCGGTTGATGTGGGCAACCATGTCCGCATCCACATCAGATTCATCATCCGCCTTCGGTTTAGCAAAGACGGCGAAACCAACGTTGCGCAGCGCCTCCACCCAGGGCCGCACCACATCGGCGGAACCGGGGGTGACATTGGTAAACACGGTTGCTTCCGGCTCTACCTCACCCGGCATGTCCAGGGCGCGGTGCACAAGCCAGCGGCCAATAGCATCAAAGCGCGGCCGGTACGCGGCGGTGGGACGGCCACCCAGAATGGCGCCTAAGCCCATGTCCAGGTTGGGTGCATCCCACACCAGCAGCAGACTATCCGGGCCCGCATCCGCGCCGGGGGAGTAGGAATGGATCAGGCTATGTACATCTGTCATTTTTTCACCCAGAGATATTCAGAAATCACGTGCTGTTTATCCAGGCCTTTGCCTTCAAACTTGGTGATCACCTGGCGGTCTGTCAGGATGGGGGCATTCTCCCACGGCCAGCCCTTATATTCCAGCATCGGCTCGACCTCAACTAGCTCATTGATCCACTCGGCGTAGTCGGCGTGGTCCGTGGCCACGTGCAATACGCCACCTGGCTTCAGGCGCGTGGCAATGAGGTTGAGCGTTCCCGACTGGATGATCCGCCGCTTGTGGTGCCGGGCCTTCGGCCACGGATCGGGGAAGAAAATGCGCACGCCATCAAGGGATTCTGGTGGGAACATGCGAGCGAGCACCTCCACTCCGTCGCCCCGCACCATGCGGATGTTTTCAATCCCTCCGCGCACAACGGAACCCAGCAACTTGGCCAGCCCCGGCTTGTACAACTCCACGGCGATCACATTCGTGTCTTTTTCCAACGGCGCCATCGCAGCGGTGGACGTGCCTGTGCCTGAGCCAATCTCCACGATGGTTTTATGCCCGCTGCGTCCAAACCACTCATCAACATCAATGGTCTGATCCTCATCGGAGTGGGTGAGGATGCGGCCGAGGCGGGGCCACCATTCGTCGAAAAGCTGCTCCTGATTAGGCGTGAGCGTGCCACGACGAAAAGTGACGGAACCCAGGCGGGGGTAATCCAGGCCCGTGTCAAACTCAGTCTGCGGGGGGCGACCGTGCGGGAGTTCACCAAGAGAATCATTCACGCACGCCATTGTCGCAGCTTTTCGGGCTGTCCCCCGCATAGGGGCAATAAAGGCAAAAACATCCACGCATTATACCCGCAGAACTCACATACCGTCCGCTTGGCAGGTATTGCGGGGATCAAAGCTGCTTATCGACGTTTTATTCCCCGCACCCACCATTCTCCAATGACCCACATTCGGGGGTAGGGATAATGTGACATCGTCGCGCTATCGTGGAGACTTTCGAGCGACAGGCGGGTGACGGTAACACTTCGATATTCTAAAGGAGAAGAATTAACTGGGTAGTCGCCGATTATTGAGGAGAAAGTATGACCGCCGTAGTGAAGGGTCTTCAGGGGCAGGCCCCCACCGAAAACGAACAACTGATTGAGTGGATTAATGACGCTGTGGAGCTGTTTCAGCCGGAGCAGGTCGTTTTCGCCGACGGATCAGACGAAGAGTGGGACCGTCTCGCCGCTGAACTGGTAGAAAAGGGCACGCTGATCAAGCTCAACGAGGACAAGCGTCCGAACAGCTTCCTCGCTCGCTCCCACCCGTCCGACGTGGCGCGTGTGGAGTCCCGCACCTTCATCGCCAGCGAGAAGGAAGAGGATGCCGGCCCGACCAACAACTGGGTCGAGCCGAGCGCGCTCAAGGCTGAGATGACCGAGCACTTCCGTGGCTCCATGAAGGGCCGCACCATGTACGTCGTGCCGTTCTGCATGGGCCCGATTTCCGACCCGGAACCGAAGCTCGGCGTTCAGCTGACGGACTCCCCCTACGTGGTCATGTCTATGCGCATCATGACGCGCATGGGCCAGGAAGCCCTGGACAAGATTGGCAAGGACGGCGACTTTGTCCGCTGCCTCCACTCCATCGGCGCACCGCTTGAGCCAGGCCAGGAAGACGTGGCGTGGCCGTGCAATGACACCAAGTACATCTCCCAGTTCCCGGAGACCAAGGAAATCTGGTCCTACGGTTCCGGCTACGGCGGCAACGCCATCCTGGCTAAGAAGTGCTACGCCCTGCGCATCGCTTCCGTCATGGCCCGCGAAGAGGGCTGGATGGCGGAGCACATGCTCATCCTCAAACTCACCGACCCGAACGGCAAGGCCTACCACATCGCGGCAGCATTCCCGTCTGCCTGCGGTAAGACCAACCTGGCCATGATCACCCCGACCATTGAGGGCTGGACCGCCGAGGTCGTCGGCGATGACATCGCATGGCTGAAGCTGCGCGAGGACGGCCTCTACGCTGTCAACCCGGAGAACGGCTTCTTCGGCGTCGCTCCGGGCACCAACTACGACTCCAACCCGATTGCCATGCGCACCATGGAGCCAGGCAACACCCTGTTCACCAACGTCGCGCTGACTGATGACGGCGATGTCTGGTGGGAGGACATGGACGGCGAGGTGCCGGCGCACCTCATCGACTGGCAGGGCAACGACTGGACCCCTGAGTCCAGCACCCCGGCTGCTCACCCGAACTCCCGCTACTGCGTGGCCATCTCCCAGTGCCCGACCGCTGCACCGGAGTTCGACGACTGGAAGGGCGTCAAGCTCGACGCCATCCTCTTCGGAGGCCGCCGCCCGTCCACCATCCCGCTGGTCACCCAGGCCCGCGACTGGAACCACGGTGCCATGATCGGCTCCCTGCTGGCTTCCGGCCAGACCGCTGCTTCCCTTGAGGCCAAGGTCGGTTCCCTGCGCCACGACCCGTTCGCGATGCTCCCGTTCATCGGCTACAACGTCGGCGATTACATCCAGAACTGGATCGACCGTGGCGCCGAGGGCGGCGACCGCATGCCATCCATCTTCCTGGTTAACTGGTTCCGCCGCGGCGAGGACGGCCGCTTCCTGTGGCCCGGCTTCGGCGACAACTCCCGCGTACTCAAGTGGGTCATCGACCGTATCGAGGGCCGCGTCGACGCCGACGACACCGTCGCGGGTCTGGTAGCTCGCGCTGAGGACCTGGACCTCACCGGCCTGGACACCCCGCTCGAGGACGTCCGCGAAGCACTCACCGTCAACCCGGCCGAGTTCGAAGCCGAGTTCGCCGAGGGTGAGGAGTACCTCAAGACCCTGGGCGACCGCGTCCCGAAGGAAATCTTCGACGAGCTGGAGAAGTCCAAGGCGAAGATTTAAACGCTAGAAGGAGGGTCCCGGTGGTGCTTGTTCACTGCCGGGGTCTTCTTTTTGTTTGTTGAGCGCCCCGAACTCCCGGGAGTTGAGGGCAGTCCTGGGCTTTTAGAGGGGGTTGCGCACGATTCTTGGGAATCGTGCGGGCGAGGCCACGACGAAGTCCCCGGAGTTCGTAGTAAGTCCTGGGAAAACAGTGATTTTATGTAGCGTTTCGGGGAGTTCGTCGTGCGGGGGCGGCGCGGGGACCTGGCGGGGAAGCGGGGTGAGGGAAGCGCGGCCGGGGTTCTGCCCATAAGATCAGCGTATGGCTACTCAGGCTCTTCAGGCACGGGCGCTGACCTACAAGCGTCAGAAGGAACAGTCGGCGGCAGTGCGCCTCCTGCACGCCGACCACGCGCCTGTGGTCTTGGCCTTGATCGCTGATTACTTCCCGCGCGGCGCCGAGCCGAGGCCCGCCAGCGAAGTCTATGAGCGGATGGCCGCCGATTTTGCGCTGCTGCGCAACACCTTTGACCTGCCTAAAACCCCGCAGGCGTACTGCAATGATTGGGTGAAGGCGGGGTGGCTGGTCCGCAAATCGGGCACCCAGGTGACGGGGGAGACGCTGGAGCCAAGCGAGGACGGGCTGCTGGCGCTGCAGATGATGGACCGGGTTGGGGGTCCGTATTCGGCGGTGACGGCGAGTAGGGTGGCGTCGATAAGCAATGCTTTGCAGGACCTCGCGCGGGACACGGACCCGAATATTGCGACGCGTCTGGAACATCTGTATCGGCAGCGTGAGCGCGTGGATGAGCTGATCGCAAGCGTGGAGCGCGGCGAGTTTGAGCTGCCTTCGAATGCGAGCGTGCAGGAGCGGGTGGGCGATATTTTGGGCATGGCGTCGGCGATCCCGAGTGATTTTGCGCGTGTGCGGCATCAGTTGGAGGTGCTGAACCTGGATTTGCGTAGGCAGCTGCTGGATCCGGAGGGTAACCGGGGTGATGTGCTGGCGGAGATTTTCGCTGGGGTGGATGTCATTTCGGAGTCGGATGCGGGGCGCAGCTTTAACGGTTTCTACCGGATGGTTGTGGATGCGGAGCATGGCGCGTGGGTGGAGTCCTGGATTGCGGAGATCTTGGAGCGGGTGGACACTGATGTGATGGATCAGGAGACGCGTTCGCAGTTCAGGAATCTGTTCCGTCACCTGGAAGAAGCAGGTTATGAGGTCAATCGGATGATGACCAGGCTGGCGCGGAACCTGCGCAATTACGTGTCGAGCGAGCAGTTCGCGGAGGACCGCCGGATGATCGAGCTGCTGCGAGACACGCGCAAGCTTGCGGCGGATGCGGCGGAGGCTGAGGAGCTTTCGCCAACGAAGCGGATGGACACACCACTGCAGCGGATCGGCATGGCTGTGAATTCTGTCGCCCAGATCAAGTTGGCGGACCCGGGGGCGGAGGTGATCACGTCGGATGTGGAGCGCTTCGAGGCCTCGGAGGGTGATGCGGAGGCGTTGCTTGAGCTCGTGCGCGAGTCAGAGATCGACCTTGAGGAGCTTTCCGACGCAATCGCTGAGGCCGTCCACAAACAGGGCAAACCCTCTATCGCGGATGTGCTGACGCATCATCCCGCGACGCAGGGCCTGGCATCAGTGGTGGGTTTGGTCTACTTGGCTATGCGGTTCGGCGTTCAGCTGGACGGGCGTGAAACGGTTCGCTTTGAGGAGGAAGACGGGTCTGTGCGCGCGGCGGCGATCACGTTGTGGACCTTTGACACCACATCAGTAGAGGAGATGCGATGACGGAAGCGTTGTGGAGCGGCGACACGGGGACGTTGTCCTATGAATCGCGGCGGGCGTTGGTGGACCTGCTCAAAGGGCCGCTGATCAGTGCGGACCGGAAGAAGGACTCGTGGAACGCCATCTTGAGCGACAAGGAGGCGTTGCGCAGCTGGCTGCACGATGTGTTCTTGGAGTTGGTCATTGATGAGGAGGCCGGCATCGCGTTCACCCGGCACGTGCGCCCGGATAATGATGATGTGCACGTCCCGCCGGTGCTGCGCACGGATGCCCTGACGCACCTGCAAACAGCGATCCTTCTGCAGCTGCGCCATGAGCTGGGCATGAGTACGCCCGGTGAGCGCGTGGTGGTGGGTGAGGATGAGCTGTACACCGCGATTGGGTACGTCCGGGCGGTGGATAACCGCGATGAGGCTGGGTTTAAGCGCCGTTTTGATGCGGCGATCAACACGATCAAGAACAAGTACAGCCTGCTCACGGAGACAGAGACAGACGGCCGCTACGTGGTCTCACCGGTGCTACGCCATATTTTCGACGCGGACACTGTCTACGCGCTGCGCGAAGAGTACCTGCGCCTGGCTGGAGCAGAAGAGGCTGAGGGAGAAGATCAGTGACCGAGCAATTCAGGTTGGCCCGCGTACAGCTGGTGAACTGGGGGACGTTCCACGGGTACTTTGACATTCCCGTGGGCCAGAAGGGCTTCCTCATTACAGGTGCGTCGGGTTCGGGCAAGTCCACGCTTATCGACGCTTTCTCCACCATCCTCGTCCCCCAATCCAAAATCCGTTACAACGCTGCGGCGCAGCAGGATACGAACCGGGATAAGGGCCGCAGCCGCGTGTCCTACGTCCGTGGTGCCTGGCGCAGGAGCGAAGACCCGACCACGGGGGAGATCCGGAGCCAGTACCTGCGGGAAGGTGCTACCGCGACTGTTGTTGCGATGACGTATCGCAGCAAGAGCGAAACATACACGTTGGTGGCAATTTTCCGCCTGAATGCAGGACAGAACTCTGAAGCCCAGGTAAAAACGCTTTACGGGATTTTCCCAAACGAGGTGGACGTGGATACTTTCATGCCACACCTGGTGAACTCGCTGGATAAACGCAAGCTGGAGCAGCATTTCAAAACATCAAGCAACGGCGTGACGTTCACGGACCAATATTCGGTGTTTGCTAACCGTTTCCGCGCGCGCCTGGGCATTGATGGTGAGGATGCGCAGATGCTGCTACACCGCACCCAGTCCGCGAAGTCCTTGAGCAGCATGGATGAGCTGTTCCGGGACTACATGCTGGAGCGGCCGTCAACATTTGAATTAGCGGATGAGGCCGTGGCCACGCACGGTGATTTGCGGTATGCCTACGAGCGCCTGGAGGACCTCAACCGCCAGATTGAGGCCCTGGCCCCGCTTCCGGGTTTGCAGGCCACACTCGAGGGTGCACAAGTTGAGCGCGCCCACGCGGAGGCATTAGCGGCCGCGCTGCCCTCTGTACGCCGTGCGATTGAGGCCGCTGAGCTGCGCGATGCCATCACGGCATATAAGGCCCAACGAGAGGCCGTCAAGGTTGAGGAAAGTGCACTTACCCAGCGTAAAGAGGCGCAGCAGGAAGCGAAGCAACGGGCGTACGCGAAGCTTGGGGGCTTTCAAGGAGAGGGTGTCACGGCCCTCCGTGAACGCATCGACCGTGAGCAGGAGGTGCTTCAGGCGCGCACAACGAAGGCCACGCAGCTGCAGCAGATCCTTGGTGTTGATGAGCTGACCACAGACACGTTCGCGGAGCTGAAGGCGCAGGCGCGCCGCGAGGTTGAGGAAGCTCCTGCGGAGCGCGAAGTTTTAGACGCTGCGTGGTCGGATGCACGCGCCCACAAACAGCAGCTTGAACACCAGGAACACGTAATCGAGCAAGAGCTTATGGGCCTGGGGAAGCGTGAGAACAACATTGACCAAGGCTTCATTGATCTGCGCGCGCAGATGTGTCAAGACACGAACATCGCTGTCCACGAACTGCCCTTCGTGGGCGAATTGATTGATGTAGTGGCGCACGAGGCGGAATGGGAGTCCGTGATTCAGCGGCTGCTGTCCAACTTTGCCATCACACTGCTGGTGCCTGAGGAACATGAGCGGGCAGTGAACAGTTGGGTCAACAGCCGACGTTTGGGCCGCAGGTTGGAGTACCGCACGGTGCCGCCCGGTGCGACGCACCCAAGGCGGCCGAAGAACACCGCCAGTCTCTTCCACAAGATCACTGTGGTGGACGGTCCAATGCAGCCTTGGCTGGAGCAGGTCCTGGCCAGCACGTTTGATTACACGCTCGTTCGTACCGTCGAAGAGCTGGAGCAGCAAACCCAGCGCGCTGCCACCATCGACGGCTTGGAGCGCAACGTGCGCGACCGCACCATGTCCACGCGCTACATCAAGGATGATCGCCGCCCGCTCGGCCAGCGCCGTGATTACCGTCTGGGTTCCTCGAACCACGCCAAGGTGGAATCGCTACGCAGCTCGCTGAAGGAGGCCCACCAAGAAACAACAGCAGCTCAAAACCGAGTCCAGGAACTGCAGCGCAAGCGCGATAGCCTGCAGCATCGCCTCGAGCAGGTGAAACTGATTGCGGAGACGGAGTGGGGGGAGGTGGATAAGGGGAGCGTCGAGAAGCAATTAGTGCTGTTGCGTGAGGAGCTGGAGCTTCTCACATCCTCGCCCGAGGCGCGGCAGTTGAGCGAGGCCTACGAGCTTGCGCGTGCCACCTTGCAGGCCACCGAAGCGGAGCTGCAGGAGGTACAGCGCCAGATCACGGTTGCGGACACGAACATCGCTGTAGCTCAGGCGCGACTTGCGGAAGTTGAGCTCACTGACATCGAGGTCGACCCGGAACTTTTCCACGAGTTGGAGGACAAGCTGAAAAGCCGCAAGCGCCGACTCACACGCGAGAACATCAATTCGCTTTCCGACGAAGTCCAGGCCGAACTCGACTCCACCCTCAAACGCGCCGCCCAAGCCATAACCAGCGCGAACACCAAGATTGGCAATATCTTGACCAGCTACCTCGCCGGGTGGCCCTCCGAATCCGCTGAACTGCGCGCCGAACCGGAGTTTGCGGGCGAGGCCATCAACCGCCTTGAAGCGCTACGTGCAGACCGCCTGCCGGAATTCCGCGGCCGCTTCCTCGAGCTGCTCAACGGTCAGTCCGTCATGCACTTGAGCCACATATCCACCCAGCTAGCGCGGGCGAAGGGCGATATTGAAACGAACCTTGGCCCGATCAACGCGTCCTTGAAACGGTCCCCGTACACCCCCGAAAGCGGCGGCCGTTACCTGCAAATCGAGGTCCGCGATAACCGTGGGCCGGAAGTCCGCGAATTCCAGCAAGACCTACGCGACGCAACCGCCGGCAGTCTGAGCGCAGCGGATGAAAGCGAAGCGATCGAGCGCTACCACCGGCTGGCAAAGATCATGGACCGGCTCGCCTCCTCTGAACGCGCGGATACCCGCTGGCGCAACCTGGTTCTGGATACCCGCCGTCACGTGAAATTCGTGGGCAATGAAATCGATGCGGATGGTGAGGTGTACAACACCCACGTCGACTCCGCTTCTCTGTCCGGTGGGCAGGCACAGAAGCTCGTGTTTTTCTGCCTCGCGGCGGCCCTGCGCTACCGCCTCGCCGGTGTTGACGCTGATCTTCCCACCTACGCCACCGTCGTCCTCGACGAGGCCTTCGACCGCGCTGACCCCACTTTCACCCGCACCGCCATGGACGTGTTCACCAGCTTCGGGTTCCACATGATCCTGGCCACACCGATGAAGCTGATCAAGACCTTGTCGCCGTACGTCGACGGGACCATCGTGGTCAACTACGCCGAAACTCCACAGGCACGGTCCACCTTCGAGTTCATTGACACCCATGGTGGGTAGTGCCTTATGCGTTTACCTGATCAGCTTCCGTTGAGCCTTAACATTGAGCGTGCGCTGTTGGGTGTGGGCTTGCCCGGCTCGATCCCCCTGCATCCGCCGACCGCCAAGCGTGTGCTTGCGGATCCCGCTTCCGCCACCTCGTTTGTCCGCGCGTGGCAAGCCTACGAACCCCAAGCCGAAGTGGAATGGGCTACCCGCCGTTGGGCGCACCTGGGGCAGCAGCGGGTACCGGTTCGCGTGCATATTGGCAGTTGGGAGCGGGTGGCGGAGCTCACCGGGCAGGCTGCCACGTTGTCGCTGGCGGGGAGCGCTTTGCGGCACTCGTGGAGCTTTTCCCGTTTTCGCCGGGCTTGCCTGGTTTTCGGGGGGCCGCCGCACGCACCCACACCGCCTGGCTGCCCATGGATGATGCGGACTTCAACCGCCTGCTTAGTGTCCTGACCTGGCTCTACACCCACCCCGCCTCCGGTCTGCGCCCGCGCGCTGTGCCCGTCGAAGGCGTGGACACCAAATGGATCGACCGCCACCAGGGACTCCTCTTGCGCCTGCTCAAGCCACTCGGTTACGCCAGCTTGGGGCTTTCGCTTACCGACGCCACCCTCCGCCTCCGCTTCCTCGACCCCGCCCTCGCCCCTACCCCCGATCTCCTGGACATTGCCGTGCCGGTTAATGCTTTGCGGCTTCCTCAGGGTCTTACAGTTGTGATCGTGGAAAACAAGGAGACTTTCCTCGCACTGCCGCAGGCTCCTGATGGGTCCAACGCCGTCCTTGTTTTCGGGGCTGGCTACAACGGTACGCAGCTGGCGGAGCTTGACTGGATCCGCGCCGCCAACGTCCTGTACTGGGGTGATGCGGATGCGGACGGCTACGCCATCCTCAACGCGCTACGTAGCCACATGCCGGAGCCGGGGGCTGTGAGGAGTGTGGGGATGGATAGTGCGACCGTCGAAGAATTTCTGCACCTGTCGGTGACGGACCCGGGCGACCCCACCCGCCACCTGCCGCACCTCACCGAGGAAGAGGAGAACGCCCGCCGCCTCCTGGTCACCCGAGGTAACCGCCGGCTGGAGCAGGAGCGGGTATCGCTGGATTGGGCTCTGGCACAGGACGGCTTCGCTTCGATTTGGGGTTAGTGCCCCGAACTCCCGGGAGTTGAGGGCAGTCCTGGGCTTTTAGAGGGGGTTGCGCACGAATCTGGGGAATCGTGCACGCGGGGGAAGCACGGGGCGGGTCAGGAAGACGGCACCCGGAGGACCAGCACCAGGTTCGACACCGCGAACTCGCGCAGGATGGGAACGCGGGTGACCCACCACGCCCAGCGCGGGTGGTAGCGGGGGAAGGCGGCGACGAGTTGGGCGCGGCCGGAGGTCTCAAGGCTGCGGGCCCAGGCGAGACCATCGCGGGCGGAGACGGCGAAGAGGGAAGTACCCCACACGTTCTTAGGCGGATGGCCGTGTTTCTTTTCGTAGTGGCGGCGGGCGAAGTCCCCTCCCAGGTAGTGCTGCCAGAAGCCGGTTTCGTGGCCGCCGAAAGGGCCGAGCCAGACTGTGTAGCTGAGAATGGTCAGGCCACCAGGTTTAGTGACACGGAGCATTTCTTCCCCCATGGCCTGCCAGTTGGGGATGTGTTCGGCAACATTGGAGGAGTACACCACGTCGAAAGAAGAGTCCCGGAAGGGGAGTGCGGTGCCGTCGCCACGCACGGCGCCGTAGCCGGTCAGGCCAGCGGCGGACATTTCGGACACACTGGGTTCCAGACCGATGTACCGTGTGTCCGCAAACGCGTCGGCGAAGTAGCCCGGGCCGCCACCAACGTCCAAGACGGAACGGCCGGGGAGGGGGTGGGGGGTGTTGGTGTCGTGCCAAAGGGCGTCGATAAGCAAGCGCGTGTCCTGCGCGAGGCTGCGGTAGAACTTTTCGGGGGCGGTTTGCTCGTGGCGGAAAGAGGCGAGCAAACGCAGGGAACGCCGCAGGGTGGCAAAACGGCGGGTCCGTGGCAGGGGCATTGGGGGAAGTATAGCGGTGTTACCATCGACAGGCTTTGACTAAACCGGATTGGGAGCACGATGAAAATTCTCCTCCTCTGTTGGCGCGACACCACCCACCCGCAGGGCGGCGGCAGTGAGCGCTACCTGGAGCGAGTGGGCGCGCACCTGGCCGCGCGGGGGCATGAGGTGATTTATCGCAGCGCAGCGCACACCGACGTCCCGCGTCGTGCCGTGCGTGATGGCATCCGTTTTGAGCGCGCCGGTGGCAAATACACCGTCTACCTGCGCGCACTGTTTGCTGTGTGGCGGCATCGGCCCGATGTGGTGGTTGATACACAAAACGGGATTCCGTTCTTCGCGCGGCTGGTCACGCGCGCGCCGGTGGTGCTGCTCACACACCATTGCCATAAGGAGCAATGGCCGGTGGCGGGGCCGATCATTGGGCGGTTCGGCTGGTTCCTGGAATCGCGTGTGGCGCCGCGCGTGTACCGGGGTGCGCCGTATGTGACGGTGTCGCAGGCATCAAAGGCTGATCTGGTGGCGCTCGGTGTGCGGGCCCGTGACATCAGCATCATTGAAAACGGGGTCGATCCGGTGCCCATGCGCTTGCCAATGTTGCTGCCGAGTGGCCGGACCCACATAGCCACACTCTCGCGCCTCGTCCCGCACAAACGCATTGAGCAGGCCATCGACGCGGTACGGGACCTGCCGGGGGTGGTGCTGGACATCATCGGTTCCGGCTGGTGGGAGGACCAGCTGCGTGCGTACGCTGCTGATCTGGGGGACCGGGTGGTGTTCCATGGCCACGTTGGCGATGACCTGAAACACGCGCTTCTGGCTCGCGCCTGCCTGCACCTCATGCCGTCTGCCAAGGAGGGCTGGGGGATTGCGGTGGTGGAAGCCGCCCAACATGGTGTGCCGACTGTGGGGTATCGGTCAGCCGGTGGTCTGCGCGAGTCCATCATTGATGGAGAGACGGGTGTACTGGTTGATTCAGACGCCCAGTTCAAGCAGGTGGTGCGGGAGCTTATTAGTGAGCCGGAGGCTTTGGAGGATCTAGGCGATCGTGCTCGCGCCTGGTCAGCCCGCTTTTCGTGGCGGGAAACTGGCCGGAAGTTCGCGGAGCTGATCGAGGGCCTCGTTGCTGGCTGAAAGCCAGCAACGGCAGCAACGTCAGCAACGCTAGGAGCGGCAGCGCGAACCACAGGCTGAGCAGTGCCAACCCGCTGCGGGGGAGCTCGCGAGCTGGGAGGCCTGTGTCCTCGACGGTGTACCCGCCGCGCTCATCAGGCCGTGCAACCAAGCCAACCTGGGGGTCGGAGAAGTACCACTGGGCTTCTTCCGGGGCTTCAGGGGACAGCGTGCCGTTATTGAACAGCACATCTGCCACCTGCCAGCGTGCCGACGGGTTGTCCACCTGGATGCCATCCACGGTGAGCGCGCCGGATTCCACCACGTTCATGGCCTTGGTCGCTGGATCGACCACGGGCACGCCGTCGGTGCGGGTGAGCAGGGTGGGCCGGTTGGGGAAGAAAACATCACGACCTTCGTGCGCTATCGCGGGCACGGTGACCTCCACAGGTGCGAGCATCGCCAGGGCTCGGGGTGCGTCAGGGACTTGGAGGAGCGCCAAGCCAAGTGCAGCGCCAGCGAGGTCGCTGCGGGACAAGCGAGCCGCCGCGAGAACATACGCCGGCACCGCTAAGGCCAGGAATTTCTGTGCATCCCTGACGAGCCCCCCGCCCGGTACATGGCTGACAATCCAGGCCTGAACGTCTGGCAGAAGCCAGGACACCAACGGCACCGCGAAGCCGAGGCCAGCCAGGATGAGAACGGGGCGGGGTACTCGGCGCAGTGCGGTGGCCAGCACCAGAAACAACATGATCCCAGCAAGAGCGAATCCGGTCGAGCGGGATGCCGGCACCGCCTCGGCGTTCCAGATCCCGCCCAAGCCGAGGAATGCGCCGAGTGTGCCGGCGTATTCCTCTGCGCGCGGGGCGAAAGCAGCAGCAGAAGCCGCAGATGCAGAGCCGCTAACAACCTGCAAGACCGTCGCCCCCACCCACGGCAGGCAGGCTAGCGCGGAGGCACACACGGCGAGCTTCGACCGCCCCACAAGCAGCACCGTGGCCAGCGCGAACAGGCCACCAGTGGGGGTGAGTGAGCAGCCCCAGATAGCCAGAATCCGCCCGGGGCCACGGCAGAAAGCCACCGCGGGCAGCAGCCATGCAACCATGGCTAGGGACCACTGGCCCTGCAGGAGGCGTTCCACCACGAAGGGGTTCCACACGGCCACCGTCATGGCGGCGGCGCGGGTCCAGGGGGATGAGCCAAAGCGCGAACCCACCCACGCCGCCATCCCAGCAGCAGTGGTGACTGCAATGGCAACGAAGAATGTCGCCGGTACCGCCATGCCGATCACCGCCAACACGGCATCCTGCGGCACATTCCGGGCGGCTAAGTCCCCGAAGCCCAGGGACGCATGGGTGAGGTAGGGATGGGGCAGAACCATCATGTCGCGGGCAGCCAACGCCGCGCCGGGGCGTGCGAAGACGAACCAGAACGGCCAGGTGAGCGCTCCAACGAGGAAGGTCCCCCACGCGATGAGCAGCACGCGACTAAGACCGCCGGACAAGAATGATCAATCCCTTGATGGCGGCCAGGACAGCAAGAACACGTCCTGCGAGGGCGAGGAATTGCAGCCACCACAGAATGCGGACGCGGGAAGTGGCTTCGTCGACAAGCTTGTCCTGGGTGCTCGCAGCAAGAGTGACCTCCCCGTCCGCGGTTGTGCGGGTGGCAGCCACAACACGACCGGTGCGGCGCTCCACGTCAAAAGTGCGGGTCACTGGGTCAGGAGAGTCAGCAGAATCAGTCGCGCCGAATTCGCCCGAGAACCTCAGCGCACGCAGCCCGTCGACTTCAACGCGTCCGACGTAATCAAGGGGCGCGGTGGTGCCGGTGGGGACATCGTAAAACGCAAAACTACGATGCTCTGGCTCCCACGGGAAGAAAAACACCAGGCCGTGAGGGGTTTCCATGGAGTAGCGGGAGATCTCCATCTGCTCATCGCCCACCGTCACCATGGCATCCTTCTTCGGGCCGGTGACGTTGAAGACCTCGCGGGTGCCATCGCTCCATTCCACAACATGTTCGCCGTTGGCCAGCGGTTTCATGGAGCCGATCACCGGGGGTGCGACAAAGTTTCCAAGTGCGATGCTGAGCACAAATACCGCTAGGCACCACCACAGTCGCTTCATGGGTCTCCTTTACACTGGGAGTATCTCGAACCCTAGCACGCGCCTACCGGAGCTCGAGGGCCTGCGGGCGGTCGCGGCCCTCGGGATCGTTCTCACGCATGTTTCTTTTCAAACGGCGCTCGGTTCCGCGATTCTGGAACGCTTCGATTTCTTCGTCGCCGTCTTCTTCGCGCTGTCTGCATTTTTGCTCGCGCGTGGCACGCATGGGCCGGGCTATTATCGGCGCCGCCTGGCCCGCATCGCACCTGGTTATCTGGTCTGTGTGAGCGTGGTCATGGTGGCGCTGCCCGCGTTGAGCGGGATCACGCGCACCCAAGTTCTGGCCAACCTTTTCCTCGTGCAGGTCTACGTCCCGGACGGTCTCGTCGCGGGGCTTACCCACATGTGGTCGCTGTGTATCGAGGTCGCGTTTTACCTCATTCTCCCCGCGTATCTCGCCCTGCGCACGCGCGGCCGCATCGTTGCACTCATCGTCGCGGTTGTGTGCAGTGTGCTGTGGCCCTGGCTTATCGACGTCTCCTTTCCCCTCAACCTCCAAACCACCCCACCCTCTTATATCCCCTGGTTCGCCGTGGGTTTGGTGTGCGCGGAGGTGGAACGTTACCGCCTTGTCCGGCCGGTGAGGAACCTGCGGTGGCGGTGGATCGGGCCGATGCTTGGTTTGGCCGTGGCGTGGCTGGCTAGCCGCGAGTGGGTGGGGCCGCGTGGGTTGGTGCATCCGAGCCCGGCGGAGTTCAACGCGCGCATTCTTCTGGGTGCGCTGTTCGCCGCCTGCTTCCTAGTGCCGTTTGCACTCTGGCCAGCGAGGAAAGGGGAACGCAGTGTCCTTTCCAGCGCGGTGTCAATCGCGCTGG
Organism: Corynebacterium tuscaniense DNF00037; assembly: GCF_000759055.1. Lineage (NCBI taxonomy): Bacteria > Bacillati > Actinomycetota > Actinomycetes > Mycobacteriales > Corynebacteriaceae > Corynebacterium > Corynebacterium tuscaniense. The sequence continues at coordinate 23,688 of NZ_JRNG01000008.1, forward strand.
GAAGGTGGTCCTATGGGATCTTCCTGTGGCACGTGGCGGTGTTAGATATTGCTTTCCCGGTGCTGGGTGTCCGAATGTTCAGTGGGGGGCCAGTGGACTTTGTTCTTGTGCTCATTTTCACCGTGGCCGTGTCTGTGGCGGTGGCCTACGTCAGTTACGAGCTGGTGGAAAAGCCCGCTTCCCGCCTGATCCGGCAAGGCTGGCCAACACCGCGCACCCAGCCAGCGCAATCGCCAGGGAATCCCCCGCATAATTCACCGCCGGCCACGGTGCCCGGGCAAGCCACAGCCCCATAACCATCGTAGCGCCCCCACCGAGGAGCCACGTGGGGATGAGGGTGAAGCGCCTCATCGCCATCACCCCGGCCCAGATAACCACGCCGAGGGCGCCCGCGCAGATGCCAACGGCGGCGAGTGTGGCGGCGGTGGTGAGGTAGGGGAGTTCGGTAGGGGTGTGTGCGGGTGCTGTTTCCGGGCGGCGCCAAGAAGCAAAAGCGCACAAGATCAACGTCAGTGCGCTGAGTGCGCCACCGCCAAGCAAGCTGGCGCGGTAAAAACCTGAACCCGCGAAGCTCAAGGTGAATTCGCCGGCCACACCCGCCGGGACGATGAAGCCCTGCATGCCGGAATCGACCTTCACGGGTTCCAGCTGCGTGTCGCCGATGGTTCCGCGCAGGCCCTCGTTGAACGCGCGGGTGGTCAGGATGATCTGCTCCTCATCGCTGGCGTTGACAGTGTCGGTGAAGGGGGTCCACTTGTCGGTGGGGACGGGTGTGCGGGTCAGCGTGACCGTCTCTGCATCACTGACCAATTCGTGGCGGCCAGCGGGGAGGGTGAGGGGGCCGGGGTGGTGAGGGGTGCCGTCGATAAGCGAATGCGCACTGAGCTCCCACTGGGAGTCGGCGGCAGTGGTGAATACGCGTTGGAGAACATCCGTTTCGGGCATGAGGCGCTGGAAGAGGTACGTGTCGCCGGTGCCGGGGACCTCGATGATGCGGTGGACGGGCGCGTCGAGGCTTAAGCCCACGGGTTCGTGTGGGAATAAGGTGAGAGGGCTGGGACCGGTGACGGTGACTGGCTTCTTGGCTTTGAGGGCGTGTTCTTCTTCACCGTCGGAGCTGGTCACGGTGAGTTTTGTAGCTTTAGTGGAAGTGACCGTGATGCTTATCGGGCCTGGTTCCGGTGTGGCGACCTCGATCCATGGGTCCGTATCACCCGGCGCGGGGCGCCAGAACGTGTCCTCCAAGTCGTCTACGGCGGCGGTGAGAGATTGCGATGGGATGGCGCCGCCGAAGCTGCCCGCGTCCGCCGCGGAGCTGGACGCACGGACCGTGCCGCCCGTTTCACGCACACCCACCCTTTGGCCGGCAGAAGGGTAATCCACCTGCTTGTTTCGCACACTGCCGCCTTCTAGCGGGCTGGCGGGATCGGGTGGCAAGTGTGCCGAGACCGGGCCGAGCAGCGTGCCGTAATTGCGCTTCACTAGCGCGGGGGTGTCGGTGATGATGTCCGCTTGATCCTTGTTGGTGAGCGTGCGTGGCTGGTAGCCGAACTCCTTGTCCAGCAGGGGCAGGACCTCCCCGCCGCCGTTGACAGTGGTGAGGGTGCTCGCCGGTGCGATCATCATCCCGCGGTTGGGGTCGAGGACGTGGATGTCAATGTCGCCGAAAGTCACCGTTGGCGTGCCGAAGGCCTTAGTGGATTCCGCGCCCCTGTCCGGATACTGCTCCGGGTCGAGGTCATTGCGCACCACCACGGCACCTACCCCGATAGCACGCAAAGCCTCGGGCGAGAGTGCTGTGGCCTGCCCGTCAAGGCCACGGATCGCCTCCGGATCAACCAAAGGCACCGCGTCGCGTACTGCGAAGGGGACGTGCGTGAGCGCCTGGATTGGTTCATCGCGCGTCCACCCCCAGGTCTGCCGCGCGAAGGACGCCTCCGGTACAACGAGCGTCCGTGTGCCCGCCATGTTGTTGTTCAGGTACTCTGCCGCCGCGAGCCAATCCGGGGAGATTTCCTTCCAGGTCCCGGTGGGTGCCAAGCGAAAGGACCACGCTGGGGCCACAGCGATGACCGCTGCGAGTCCAACGGCGACCGCTGCCGGCAGTTTCACGCGCGCGAGCACCGCTGCCACGCCCATGACCAGCGGCAACCGGACCAGCGGGTCGAGCTTGTGCAGGTTCCGGAAGGGCGCGCCGGGTCCGTCGAGAAAGCTCAGCCAAGCCTGGCTGAACGGGCCGTGCGCTGCGCCCATGAGCGCCACGCCGAGGCACAGCAGCACCACGAAGTAGCCGCGCCAGGGGGAGCGCCATGTGGCTAGCCCTGCGATAGCTACTGCTGTAATTGCGGCACTCGCGAGGACGAAGACAGGTTCCGCGACGAGGAGGGAGCCGGCGGTGCGCTCCGTATCCACGAAGGGGGCCCACGAGGTTGTGCCCCGAAGGATCTCCGCCAGGTTGAGCCACCGAGTGGTTACGTAGGAAGACTCAATGAAATCTGTAAACGGCGCCGAATACTTCCCCAGCACCAACAGGGGGCCGATCCACCAGGCGCTCACGAGCGCAGTTCCGGCCAGCCAACCGGCCAGATGCTTCCACGCCCCACGCCACAACAGGAGAATGAAAGCCGGCAGGCACGCCATCATCGTCGCGGTGGCATTCACCGCGCCCATGAAAGCGATGGGTACCACTGCCGCGGCAACATCGCACCAGTTCAACCGCGTTGCCCCGATGAGCGGCAGCACCGTCCACGGCACCAGAGCGACAGGCCACGCCTCCGAAGAAATCGCGGTCAGTGTGGTGAGCATCCGCGGGCTCAACGCGAAGAGCACCCCCGCCGCCCAGGCTGGCCACAGACCAAATCCGACCTTGCGTGCCACCAGGTACGCCCCGGAAAAACCCACCCCCATGACCACGATCCACCACATCCGCTGCGCCACCCAATCCGGCAGCGGATCCGTAAGCAAGAAGAACAATCCGTGGGGGAACAGATACCCGTAGGCCTGGTTCTGAATTTGGCCCAGTGTGAATGTGTCCGTGTACGCATGCCCGGCAGCGGCCAAGAATCCAGCCGGGTTCACCAGCACATCAAACTTGGTATCCGCTGCTGTGCGGCCGGGGGCTTGCAAAAAGGACAGAAGGCCCAGTACAAGCCATGTGAAAAGGTGCGCGCTACTGGCGCGAGCCGTACTCCGGTCCACCAAGAACCGCCTGGTCAGCGGGCACAGCATTGCCGGTGGGTACACGGTTCTGCCCGGAGAAACCCGCGATTCCCACGACCGCCACGATGCCGAGCACCACGCCCGTTACGGCGCTGGCAAGAACCGGGCCGAGGGTGCGGCGCGGCCACGATGCGGTGCGGTTTGTCATGCTCACAGACCATACCAGCCCTTTGGGGCGGAGCGTGTCCACGCGGGACGATAGGATAGGCCCGACACGACTTCTTATAGCTCTAAGGAATCCACTTTCATGCGCGCATCCATCACAGGCTTTCTGGCGTTGTGTGCTGCGCTCATGCTCAGCGCGTGTACACCGACGGATCCAGAATCTACGCCGGAGACATCCCTTGCCACTGTGACCAACACCGTCACGGAAACTCCCGCGAACCCTGCGCAGCAACGCGTGCCGGAGGATCTTCGCATGCGCGTAGCATCGCTCATGGTCGTGGGGGTTACTTCTTATGATGACGCTCGTGCCGCCCTCGACCAAGGCGTCGGCGGCCTGATTATCCCAAGCTGGGCGGACCCGGCCCTGCTTACCGAGGAAGGCCGTAACATCAACGCACTGCGGGAGGAATTCAAGCGCCCCTTTATCGTCGCCATTGATTTCGAAGGTGGCCGCGTTCAACGCCATTCGCAGATCCTCGGATCCTTCCCCAGTCCGCGTGACCTGGCCAAACAGTCTGATGACGTCATTCAGGGCACCGGCTACGACATCGGCACTCGTCTGCGTGAACACGGCATCAACGTGGATTACGCACCGCTGCTGGACCTCGATGTCACGGACCTGGACATCGTGGGCGACCGCGCATTCGGCCCCTCACCCGATCGTGTCGCAGAGGTGGCCACGCTTTTTGCGCAGGGGCTTATCGACGCACGGGTGGCGCCCACCTTCAAACACTTCCCCGGCCATGGTCGCGCCAGCGGGGATACCCACCACACCCTTGCGGTGACCCCGCACGTGGATGAACTGTATGGCTTTGACCTTGCCCCCTACGCTGCCGTGCTGCCGAAATTCCCCAACGCGTCTGTCATGGTCGGCCACATGGCGGTGCCCGGAGTAGGGGAGGATGACATTCCTGCCTCCCTCAACCCCGCCATTTATGAGCTCCTGCGTTCCGGTGACTACCCCGGCGGCTCACCTTTCCATGGTGTCGCAGTGACCGATGATCTCTCCGGTATGCGCGCCATCACTGACCACATGTCCACCCCCGAAGCCGTCCGTCGCGCCATTGCCGCCGGCGCTGATCAAGCACTGTGGTCATCCGGTACAGACCTGCCCGCGGCCATTGACGGAGTGGTCGCCGCCGTTAACAACGGGGACATCCCCGAAGAACGGATCACCACCGCCGCCACCCGCGTCCAACAACAATTCATTGACACAGAATTTTGATCTTGAACTACCCTGTATCAGGTGAGCTCCAAACCTACATCCACGAATCAGCCCGGCGCGTCCCGTGGCAGCAAGATCGCCGCGGGGTTCTTCGCCGGATTCTTCGTGCTTCTGCTTGGCCTGTATCTTGCTGATATTGGGCTCAACCGTGGCACTGTGCCACGCGGCACCACAGTTGGTGGTGTGGAGATTGGGACGATGAAGCCCGCCGCGGCGGTGAGTTTGTTGGAGGGGGAGCTCGGCGACGTGGAAAAGCGTCCCGTGCTCGCGCGTGCCGGCGACGTAGAGGCGACCTTCATCCCTGAAAACGCTGGTCTCGGCGCTGACTGGCAGGCAACCGTCGACGCAGCTGGTGTGGAATCCCTCAACCCACTCTCGCGTCTGCTTGGCTTCTTCCGCACCAAAGAAGTGGACATCACCTCGACGATCGACGCGAACAAGCTTCAACCCGAAATCGACCGCCTAGCTGCGGATCTAGCGCGCGACCCCAAGGATGGGACCGTGGCGCTAGAAGGGGGTAAGGCCAAGGTTGAGGAGCCCGAGGACGGCCAACACGTCATGCGCGACGACCTCGAACGCACAATGACCTTCAACTGGATCAACCCGGATGGCATCAGTGTTGAACCGAAGACCACACCCCCGGCGATTGACGCCGACGTGATCAAACAAACCGTCGACGGGCCTGCCGCCGCCGCACTCAAAGGGCCACTGACCCTGCGTGGCGGCCAAGGTGAGCAAAAGGTCAAGGCTGTCATTGAACCCGAACGCATGGGCGAGATTGCCACCTTCCGTAATGAGCCAGAAAACAAAAAGATCGTCCCCGAAGTCAACCCGGAGAAGGCTGAAGAAATCTTCGGTGAACAGCTCAAAGACACTGTCACGAAAGTCCAAAACGCCACTATCTCTGCCTCCGGCGCCGTGACCCCCTCTCAAGATGGCAACGAGATTGCCTGGGATATCGTCTTGCGTGACCTTGATCGACGTGTGTTTGGCAGCGATCCCCGCGAATGGGACGCCGAATACCGTGACGTCCCCGCCACCTTCACCACCGAACAAGCGAACAATGCCACCTTCAACGAAGAAGTTGGGTCCTTCACCACCGACGGGTACTCCGACGCCTCAGGCACCAACATCAAACTCGTGGCGGAGACTGTCAACGGTGCTGTAGTCAGCCCCGGCCAAACCTTCTCCCTCAACGGCTACACCGGCCCGCGCGGGGCGGCGCAGGGCTACGTGGAATCCGGCATCATCATCAACGGTCACGCTGGCAAGGCTGTCGGCGGTGGCATCTCCCAGTTCGCCACCACCCTCTACAACGCCTCCTACTTCGCCGGCATGACCGATGTCGCCCACACCCCGCATTCCTACTACATCTCCCGCTACCCAGCCGGGCGCGAAGCCACCGTGTACGAAGGTGCCATTGACCTGGTGTTCAAAAACGACACCCCAAACCCAGTAAAGATTGTCACCGATTTCGGTGGCGGCAAGATCACCGTCCGCATGATGGGTGTGAAAGACCGCAACGTGGAATCCGTCAACGGCGGCCGCTGGGCAGAAACCTCCCCATCCCCACAGACCGTGTCCGGTGACGGTTGCGTCCCCTCCAATGGTTCCCCTGGATTCACCACCTCTGACACCCGCATCGTCCGTGACCTTGCAGGCAATGAAATCTCCCGCGAAACCCAAACCACGGTGTACGACCCACAACCAATCGTCCGCTGCGACTAAAAAGGCGGGGTGGTTTCACCCAGCTGCCGCTCCAAACCCCAGCGGGTAAGCCGCGCGATCTCCATATCCCGCGGCATGAGCGGGTGCAGTGGTGCGCCCGGAATCTCAAGATTCACCACATCCGCGCCATCAACTGCTTCCAGCATCGACGTACTCGCCGGCGTCACAATATGGTCCCGCCGCGAATACAAGGACGTATACACCACCCCCGGGTGCGTATCCGGAACCACGCGGGCCAACAACCATTCCGATCCCACCAAATGCTGCTGGGCACTCTCGCCTAAGAAACGGTTCACCACAGCTTTTTGTTTGTTCATCACCTGGGATATCAGTTCCGCCCGCCCATCCACATCTGTGCCATGAAACGGCGAACCCATCGTGACCACCCGGCGCACCTTCTCATACCCACCAGCCGCGATGAACAACTTGGTCACCGTGCCACCCTGCGAATGCGCCACGATGTCCACCTGGTGTGCACCAGTTGCCGCGAGCACCTTGTCCACATTGGCAGCCAATTCCCCCACGAGATCATCTAGATTCCCCGTGCCATACAGCCCCGGCACCCGCATTTGGCCATAATCAAACCCCCACACCCAATAACCATGGGTGGCAAGATACCGGGCCTGACGCGTAAAAGCACTGGTCCTACCCTGGAAACCATGCACAAACAACACCGGCGTGGGATGCTGCGGGGTGAAAGCAGGATTGTTAAACACAGGTTTGGGCAAGCGCACACAGCCACGCTAGCAGTTCGGGCGTGCCGGGAGAGTTCAAGAAATCTAACCAAAGTCACGCAATAACGCGATGAAACCCCGGGCCCAGTAATCTGACGAGCGTCAGATTCCTCAGCCAACGCCCCTTTTTGAACCCCCACTTGGAGCCGGCGACGAGAATCGAACTCGCACTCTCAGCTTGGGAAGCTGATGTTCTACCACTAAACTACGCCGGCGCAGCCACAACGAATGCAGCGGGAACATCGTAACACCGCCACCCCTCGAGCCCCCAAATGCGCGGGGTTAAGATTGTTTTGTGCTTCTTTCAGATCGTGACATTTCCTCCGCCATCGAGTCCGACCGCTTTCAGATCGACCCGTTCGACCCTGATCTGATCCAGCCATCGAGTATCGACGTGCGGATTGACAACCTCTTCCGCGTGTTCAACAACTCGAAATACACGCACATCGACCCCAAGGAAGAAATGCCGGACCTGACCACCGAGGTCCAGGTCCCCGAAGGTGAACCCTTCGTGCTGCACCCCGGCGAATTTGTTCTCGCCGCAACGCTGGAGCACTTCACGCTTCCCGCCGACCTCGCTGGTCGCCTCGAAGGCAAGTCCAGCCTCGGCCGTCTTGGCCTGCTGACTCACTCCACAGCCGGGTTCATCGACCCGGGCTTCTCCGGCCACATCACCCTGGAGCTTTCCAACGTGGCAAACCTTCCCATCACTCTCTGGCCCGGCATGAAGGTTGGCCAGCTGGCGCTGTTCAAGATGAGTTCCCCGGCCCAAACCCCGTACGGCTCCAGCACACTCGGCTCCAAGTACCAAGGCCAGCGTGGCCCGACCCCATCGAAGGCCTACCTGAACTTCCGCTAGACACCTTCCGCTAAAAGCACTCGCGCTGCGCAACTTCACAGTAGGGGTCATAATGGCCGGTATGCGCATGACTGTGATTGGCACTGGTTACCTTGGCGCGACGCACGCCGCTTGCATGGCAGAACTTGGCCACGAGGTGCTGGGAATTGACGTTGACCAGGCAAAAGTCGATGCTTTAAAGGCTGGCAAGGTCCCGTTTTTTGAGCCCGGTTTGCCGGAGGTGCTGGAGCGCAATATTGCGAATGGTCGGCTGCGCTTCACCACGGATTACAAAGAGGCCGCCGAGTTCGCGAATGTCCACTTCATTGGCGTGGGCACCCCGCAGCAGCGTGGCAGTTACGCGGCGGACACTTCCTATGTTGAAGCAGCGGTGGATAGCCTTGTGCCGCATTTGCAGGGGGATCACGTGGTTTTCGGCAAGTCGACGGTGCCGGTTGGCACAGCTCAAGCACTTCAAGAACGAGCCAATAAGCTTATTAGCGCCTCCGCCACCCTCGAGATCGCCTGGAACCCCGAGTTTCTTCGCGAGGGCTACGCGGTCAATGACACGATCACACCGGACCGTATCGTGCTTGGCGTCCGTAGCCCCGAAGAGGGCATAGAAACCCACGCCGAAGAGATTGCACGTGAGGTGTACGCTACTCCGCTGGCAGACGGTACGCCGTTTATTGTGACGGATCTGCAGACCGCTGAGCTGGTCAAAGTTTCCGCCAACGCCTTCCTGGCCACGAAGATTTCCTTCATCAATGCGGTCTCCGAGGTTTGTGAAATTGTTGGCGCCGATGTCACTCAGCTCGCAGACGCCATCGGCCACGACGAACGCATCGGCCGTAAATTTCTCGGCGCCGGCCTCGGTTTCGGCGGTGGCTGCTTGCCTAAGGATATTCGCGCGTTCATGGCCCGCGCGGGCGAGTTGGGAGCCGATCAGGCCTTGACTTTCCTCCGCGAGGTGGACGCGATTAATATGCGCCGCCGCCAGCGAGTTATTGATTTGTCGCGCGAGATCCTAGGATCGCTCATCGGCCGTCGCATCACAGTGCTCGGCGCTGCGTTTAAGCCGAATTCGGATGATGTGCGTGATTCGCCCGCACTCGCAGTCGCGGGTCAGCTCAATCTCGCGGGCGCCGCGGTGCGTGTCTACGATCCGGAGGCGATGGACAATGCACGCAAGGTCTTCCCCACGCTAGATTATGCAGACTCGCTCGATGACGCTCTGACGGACGCTGAACTGGTTATTCTCGCCACGGAATGGGACGAGTTCAAGAACTTAGATCCGGATCGTGCGGGTCAGCTCGTTGCAAGCCACATACTTATCGACGCCCGCAACGTCCTCCCCATCACCCCCTGGCGCGCCGCCGGCTGGGAGCTTCACGCCCTCGGTCGTTCTCTCTAACGCTTTTAACCGTCGCTTCTCGTTTCAGCAGCGTCGCTCCGGCGCTTTGAGAGAGTGGAAGGTATGTCGTCAGAGCATGCGGACAAATCTGTCCCTTTGGTCGTGCTCTCCTGGTCAGAGCCAATATTTGGTATGGACACGTAGTGTGTCCGCATGAAATAGAACTATTTTCCCAGAGTAAGAGGTGTAGTTGGAACGGTCTGGACAGATTTGTCCGCATTTCATTTTGCGCAATCTATCCAGCCCGAGGGGCTGAGCTTGCGTCAGGCCGATTGGGCTCGGCCGAGCAGAGCCGAGCAAGGCAGAGCCGAGCCGAGTGCGCCTAGTGCTGGTGGTAGTCCGAGAGGAAGTTGCCCAGGCGCTCAATGGCGTTCTCTAGCTGAGATGCCCAGGGGAGGGTGACCACGCGGAAGTGATCTGGCTTCGGGTAATTGAAGCCGGAACCACCAACCATGAGGATCTTCTCGCTTTTGAGAAGGTCGAGCATGAAGCGTTCGTCGTCGTGGATCTGGTACATATCCAGGTCGATCTTCGGGAAGGCGTACATGGCGCCCTTAGGTTCAACCACGGACACGCCCGGGATCTCCCGTAACTTCTTCACCGTGATGTCGCGTTGCTCTTTCAAACGGCCACCCTCGCCGGTAAGCGCGTAAATGGACTGACGTCCGCCAAGAGCCACCTGGATAGCGTGTTGGCCTGGGACGTTCGCGCACAGGCGGGTGCCGGCGAGCAAATCCAGGCCTTCGATGAATCCGGTCGCGCGACGTCGCGGTCCGGTAATGACCATCCAGCCAGAGCGGTAACCGCACACACGGTAAGCCTTGGACAGGCCGTTGAAGGTGCAGGTGACCAGGTCGGGGGCGATGGAGGCCATAGAGTGATGGACGGCGCCGTCGTAAAGCACGCGATCATAAATTTCGTCGGCAAGCACCATGAGCTCATGCTCGCGCGCGATATCGGCAATTCCTTCGAGGATTTCCTTCGAATAGACCGCGCCCGTCGGGTTGTTCGGGTTGATCACCACGATGGCTTTGGTGCGCGGGGTGACCTTTGAACGGATGTCCTCGAGAGACGGGTTCCAATTGTCCTCCTCATCGCACACGTAGTGCACTGGCTTGCCGCCGGCGAGTGAGGTGGCTGCGGTCCACAGTGGGTAGTCGGGGGAAGGAATGAGCACTTCATCGCCATTGTTAAGCAGCGCCTGGGTGGTCATGGAAATAAGCTCGGAGACACCGTTGCCGAGGTAGACATCGTCGATATCAAAATCCGGGAAGCCCTCCACCTCCTCGTAGCGTGTCACCACAGCGCGACGAGCCGGGATGATTCCTTTCGAAGTGGTGTAGCCCTGCGACGTTGGCAGCGCGGCGATCATGTCGCGCATGATCACATCGGGAGCGTCGAAACCGAAAATGGCCGGGTTACCTGTGTTCAGCTTCAAAATGGAGTGCCCATCGCGCTCCATCTCCTCCGCCGTCGCCGCAACCGGACCGCGGAGGTCATACGCTACGCCTTTCAGCTTGTCCGCCTGATCAAAGTGGCGATGCTTCTTAATACGGGGGGAAGATTTCGTCTCGGGTTGGTCGGTCATGGAGGCCATCCTACTCATCTGACATGCGAGTCATACGGTATCTGTCGAGCGTCTTTTGTGCGAGGTCCATTGCGGAACCTGTGATTTCGTCGCGTTTCGCGGCGCGCAAAGCTTTTCTACGCTCCTCTTCCATTCGTCGTTCAGCCTGAATCTCGCGAAGACGTTCCCTTTCAAGTTGTCGGGGGCTGGGCGTGTACCAGCTATCAGGCCCGACTTTCATGACGTAGAGGAGGATGAACAGGATGGGGATGAGCGTGAAAATCAGTGCGCCAATCCCAGGAAATCCGGCCTGGCCTGCCATAGCGGTAAGAGCGACCGTGCCAACAGATCCGAGGCTGAAGATGCCCAACCGTGTGCGTTGTCCGCTGGTCCGGGACTGTTCAATTTCCTCACGGGTATATAACTGCATGTTCTTCGATTGCACTGCCGGTTCCACGCTGGTGTTCTTCCCAGGAAGATCCCGGAACAGGGGGATGAGATCCCCGTGGGTGGTGGCCTCCGTTACGGCATCACAACGGCGGTCATATTCGGCCAGATCTAACCGGCCTTCGCCGTAAGCGAATGTGAGACGTGAGAACGCGTCTGCACGGTCGGTGTCCGATAAACGCAGCTGAAGTTTCGCTGCTGACGAGTTTTCTGGCTGATAAGTCACAATTCAAATAGTAGTGAGAAACCCCTGCTCTTTCCTAGTAGAGCAGTGTGTAATGGGTAAATAGTTGCTGCGTACACGAAACTATATGCATGACTCACGGGAGATTTGCGTTACCCTTGTCTACATGACTAATCCGAATGACCCACAAAACGGTTACAACAGCACTGGAGGTGCGGGCGACAACCCGTACGGCGGTAACTACGGCAACCAGCAATTCCCCCAGTACGGCTCCGAAGGGGAGTCCGGCCAGTCAGGCCACGCTGATCAGTCTGGTTACGGCCAAGACCAGACCCAAAACTACGGTCAGACCCAGGGGTACGACCAGACTCAGGGCTACGGCACCTACGAGTCGTACAACACGTACGCTTCGCAGGATGCCTACGGTGCCGGCTACGTGGACCCGAATGCTTCTTCTCAGTCTGGCCAACCGTTGGTGACCAATGCTGGTCCGCTGCCGGTCATGGACGCGCTGGCTTTTGGCTTCAAGCGTGTGTTCACGAGTCAGTGGCACGTGTACTTGGGCTTGGCACTGATCCCGATGTTGGTCGCCTTGGTCGGTTCCATTCTGATTGCTGGCCCATTGGTGGCAGCCGTCATGGAGGACCCGGAGAACTTTGTTCCGGGTGCAGGTACTTTCGTTTCGATCGCTCTGTTCGTGATCATCGCGACTCTTGCGACTATGGCTTTCCAGATTGTGTTGGCCAAGGTGGCGTTGCGAGACACTGCAGGTGAGGCACCTGCGTGGGACAAGGCATTCAAGGATGTTCCGTGGGGTCCTGGTTTCTTGGTGTACATCTTGGTGGGCTTGGCGTTCGGTGTCGTCGCTATCGTGGCAATGATCATTCCGATTCTGCTTGCCGCATTTGTGTCTGCACCGCTGGGTGTGTTCCTGGTACTGCTTGTGGGCATCGGCCTCATCTTCCTGTACCCGTTCACCGCGCTGATCCCGCTGTACGCGATTGACGGTCGTACGTCTGTCACGGGTGCTTTCTCCGCTGCGTACAACGACATCAAGCCGAACTACTGGCGCGTGTTTGGTGCGCTGGCTCTGGTTGGTTTGATCACGGGTGCTGCAAGCTCGATTACAAGTGGCCTGTCCTCCCTCATCATGACGCCGGTGAGCGTACTTGTGGCGGTGTTCGTGTACCGCTGGATCAGTACTCGTCACGAGCAGCCAGTCCAGCAGGATGGCTACATGAGCATGTACTAATCTTCGCAGCTGAACTGCGATTGGTTCAGTTCGAAGTACGTTCCTCGCCGGGCAAGGAGTTTCTCATGGGTTCCTTGCTCGGCGATTTTTCCGTTCTGCATGACGATGATGAGGTCGGCGTCCCGGATCGTCGATAGACGGTGAGCGATGACAAAGCTTGTGCGGTTGTTGCGCAAAGCGTTCATTGCCTTTTGTACGAGGACTTCGGTGCGGGTATCCACGGAGCTCGTGGCTTCGTCGAGGATGAGCAGCGCGGGTTGCGCCAGGAAGGCGCGTGCAATGGTGATCAACTGGCGTTCGCCAGTGGAAATGGATCCGGCGTCTTGGTCGACTTCGGTGTCGTAGCCTTCGGGGAGCGTGCGTACAAAACGGTCGACGTAGGTTGCCTTAGCTGCGGCGATGACTTCTTCATCGGTGGCATCAAGGCGTCCGTAGCGGATGTTGTCCATGATGGTGCCCTTGAACAGTACCGCGTCCTGGAGCACCATGCCCACCTGTGAGCGCAGGGTGGCGCGGGACATGTCGCGGATGTCGGTGCCGTCCAGGCGGATGGCGCCGGAATCAATGTCGTAGAACCGCATGATCAGGTTGACCAGGGTGGTTTTGCCTGCGCCGGTCGGCCCGACGATCGCAGCGGTCTGCCCCGGTTCCACGCGCAGGTTCAGGTTTTCAATGAGAGGCTCGTCAGAAGCGTATGCGAAGTCCACGTGGTCAAATTCGACGAGGCCCTGGGACACTGTGACGCTGTCATCTGATACGTCGGGTTCCTCTTCTTCCGCGTCGAGAAGTTCAAAGATGCGTTCCGCGGAGGCTACACCGGACTGCAGCATTTGCATCATGCCAGCGACCTCCCCGAGGGGTTGGTTGAGCTGGCGCGAGTACTGGATGAACGCGGTGGCTGCGCCAAGCGTCAAATTCCCTGATGCGACTTTGAGTCCACCGAGCACTGCCACAGCGACGTAGGACAGTGACTCAATAAACTGCATGATCGGGTGCATAGCGTTGGCCAGAAATTGGGCTTTGTGTGCTGCGCTGGCCAGCTCCTCGTTGTGCTCGTTGAACTCTGCACGAATGTGATCGGAGCGCCCGAAAATCGTGGTCACGTCATGGCCGCTGAAGGCTTCCTCCACATGGCCGTTGAGCTCGCCGGTGGCTTTCCACTGGGTGACAAATTCCTTTTGGGAGCGGGTACCCACGAGTCCGATCACGGCACCAGTGAGTGGGATAGCAAGAAGAGCAACGAGGGCAAGCTGCCAGGAGATGACTACCATCATCACAACGATGCCCACGATCGTGAGCAGGGCGTTGAAGAGCGACGCAAGGGATTGCTGGAGGGCTTGTTGCACGTTGTCTACGTCATTGGTGGTTCGGCTCATCACGTCTCCGCGTTGCCGTGAATCGAAGTAACTCAGCGGTAAGCGGTTGAGCTTCGTTTCAATTCTTTGGCGGAGAGCATATATGGCCCGCGTGGTCAGACGGTTCAGGATGGAACCTTGGCTCCACCTGAGGAATGAGGCGGCGATGTACAGCGCAAGCACGAAGGTGATGAGCTGGCCGAGTTTGTCAAAGTCTATGCCACGCCCGGGGATCAGTTCCATCGCGGACACCATGTCGGCGAAGCGGTCTTGGCCGGCAGCACGCAACCCCTCAACAGCTTGTTCAGGTGTTGTTCCTGCAGGAAATTGGCGGGAGACAACACCGGAGAAGATCACGTCCATGGCTTTGCCCAAAACGCGTGGTGCCCATACGGCCAGGAGGACCGAAATCGCATTCATGAGGAACACGAAGGTCAGCGCAATTTTATAGGGTGCTAGCAGACCTAGGAGTCGCTTCGCGGACGGCCAGAATTGCTTTGCTTGGCGGGGAGCTTTGCCCGAGTAGTCATCGCCGGCCATGGAGGCTTCGTATTCGGCCAATTGCTCGTCATTAACCTGCTCACTCATGCCGTCACCTCCTGCTGGCTTGCCGCGATCTCGCGGTACGTTTCACTCGTACGTAGCAGTTCATCGTGGGTTCCGCGCGCCACAATATCGCCAGCCTCCATCACGAGGATCTGGTCAGCATTGCTTATCGACGCCACCCTTTGCGCCACCACCAACACCGTCGCCCCCGCGGTGTAGGCATGCATCGCCTCTTGGAGTCGCGCTTCGGTGACGGCGTCGAGGGCCGAAAACGAGTCGTCAAAAAGCAGCACATCCGGCTTGGCCACGAGCATGCGCGCGATACACAAGCGCTGGCGCTGACCACCGGAAACATTAGTGCCACCCTGGGCGATGGGCATGTCCAGGTCTTCCACGAAGTGGGCCTGGGCGACGCGCAGTGCCTCCCAGAGCTCCTCATCGGTGGCCTCTGGATTGCCCACGCGCAAGTTGGTGGCCACAGTGCCGCGGTACAGCCAGGGCTTTTGCGGGACCATCCCGACCTTGCCGCCGACGCGGATGCGGCCAGACGTGGGGTAGTAGAGCTCCGGGAGCAGGCCCATGAGCGTGGATTTTCCGGAGCCGGTTGAGCCGATGATCGCCGTAAAGGTCCCTGGTTGTGTGGTGAATGAGATGTCCCGCAAAACCGGCTCCTCTGCGCCTGGATACTGGTAGGACACGTTGTGGAATTCCACGAACCCAGGTTCCGCATCGGTGTCCACTGCTTGGTCTGGACGATGGGTGTGTTCGTAGTACACAACTTCGCTGATGCGGCGAGCACAGACGAGTGCGCGGGGAAGCATCATGAGCATGAACATGCCCATCATCACAGCCATGAGAATCTGCATGAGGTACTGCATGAACGCGGTCAGCGAACCAACTTCCACGAGCCCCGCGTCCACCCGTTTCCCTCCGAACCACAACACTGCTGCGGTAGCGAGATTCAAGATGAGCATGCTGACAGGAAACATAGCTACAAATACGCGACCGATATTGCGGCTCAGCCTGGTCAGCTCGCCATTCGCCTTCTCAAACCGCGCTTCCTCAAAATCCTCACGCCCAAATGCACGAACAACCTGGATACCGGCAATCTGCTCACGCAACAACCCATTAATAGCGTCTAGTTTGGCCTGCATCTTTTTAAACATTGGCAGCAGCACCGTCAGAATAATCGCCACAACCACGCCAAGTGCAACCACGGCAACCACCACCAACCACGACATTCCAGCATCTTGGCGCAGCGCCATCACCACACCACCAACAGCCATAATCGGTGCGGCGACCATGAAATTAAGACACAGCAAGATGGTCATTTGAACCTGCTGCACGTCGTTCGTGGCACGAGTAGTCAACGTGGCTGCACCAAAATGGCTCATATCCTCGGATGTAAAACGGCTGACTTTGTCATAGATAGTGCGCCGTATATCCCTCCCCGTGCGCATCGCCGCTGCCGAGGAAAACCACACCGCGGCCACTGCCGCTGCAACCTGGACGAAAGATACAGCCAGCATGACTAATCCGACGCGCTGAATGTATGCGACATCCGCCTTGGCGACACCATTGTCGATGATGTCCGCGTTCAAATCCGGCAAGTACAGCAACGCCAATGCAGACACTAATTGCAGCACCACAACCGCAGCAACCAGTGGCGCGTGGGCCTTGCCGTACTTCCCGGTGAGCCGAATGAGCTCCACGAATTGTCTCCTTGTTTCGAAGTTTCGCAGTAATCCTAGCTGGTGGGAGGGACACGCGCGGGAGACGTCGATAAGCAGTGCATATAGACAAAGAGGGGCTCTTAGAAGAACCCCTCAATGCGTGCTTAGTTTAAGGCTGCCAGCGGGCATCCGGACCCGTGGTACGGTCGGCAAAACGCTTCTGCGCGGCCGCGTAATCCTCCTCAGGGAGCTGGTAGAAGTACACCCGCGGCATGACTGCTTCAGCGTGCTCGAGATACGTGGTGACAAAACCATTGATGTCCTCGCGCTCCGCAGCCTTCTTACTCACATAGATGAACAGCGGGCGGTCCAGCGGGTAGCTGCCCTTCTTCGTCTCATCCGCAGTGGGAGCCACGCCGTCCACGTTCACGTTGTCAATGAGCCTCAGGCTGTCCTCTTCTGTGGCAAGGTAGTTGCCAATACCCATGAATGACAGCGCATTCTTATCCTCCGCGACCCACGTGGACAGCTCCTGAATATCGTCCGTGGCACGGTAATCCTCGCGTATCTCATCGCCCTTCAACACCAGATCTTCGAAGACACTGAGCGTGCCCGAACCATCCGGACGACCATAGAGTTTGATCTCCTCATCAGGCCACGCCGGGTCAATGTCAGACCACTTTTTCACCGCGGAATCCTTAGCCCAAATGTCATGCAGCTGCTCGACGGACAGGTCCGTAGCAAAATCATTGTCGCGGTGCTTCACAATCGTGATGGCGTCGAGGCCAATGGGCAGCTCAAGGTACTCAACCTTGTTGTCAGCGCACTGTTGCTGAAATTCGCCCGGAATAGCTATCGACGAATCGTTGATGTCAGCCTCACCACTACAAAACTTCCCGAATCCATCCGTGGAGCCGACTGCCTCAAGGTTGACGTCGAAGTTGTAGCGCTTAGCGATGTAGGAGGTGATCGGCTCCACCGTTGCGGAACCAGTCACCTGGATCGCGTTCTCGCTCGGGGTGGTGTCCGAGGAGCAGCCAGCGGCAAAAACGGCGACCGCTGCCAGGGTGGCAGTGACGAGTGGTAAGCGATTCCTACTCATGGTGCTTGTCTCCCTGCATCTCAGCGCGGAACTCCCGTAGCAGGCGGAAGAGGTTCTTCCAAGAGCCATGCGAGTTGCTCCAGTACTTGGCAAAGTTTTCGTCCAATTCGGCCTGTTGCTCAGGCGTGACATGTGGATTGATCTTCTTGTGCCGATGATGATCATCCTCAGCGCGGCCGGATTCTGCGGCGGAGTCAGACTCCTGATCAGCAGTCAGGCTCTCCTTATTGCGGCCACGTGCACGCAGTTCCACGCGCAACTCATTCGCGGTCTCCTCTAGCTCGTCGAGAAGCGCAACCAAGGCTTCATCCGGCGCCTCATTTTTGATGAGGTCCTGGGCCATCGGGGACAAATCTGGGGTCTCGTTCGGGTTCGTCATTGAAGGCTCCTTTAATCGGGGAGTTACATCAAGGTGTTGGAAATGAACACGGCCAGCAGCGGGAGAACAAAGAACACGGCACCGATGTAGATGAAGATGTACAGCTTGTTTTTCTCGGCCAGGCCCGCAAGCCAATCCGAGCACCTCGGCGGGACGTCTCGCAGGAATGGCAGGCCGAGGATGAGGATGGCGGAGAAGAGGTTGAACATTGTGTGCACCAGCGCACCGGCCATCGCGGCTTCGGCCTCCGCACCAGATGCGGAAAACGCTGCGATGAGGCCGGTGACGGTCGTGCCAATGTTCGCGCCAACCACGAACGGGAACAGGGTGCGCACGGAGAACTTGCCGGACGCTGCCAACGGAACCGTCAGGGCCGTGGTGGTCGAGGAGGACTGGACCAAGGCGGTGATCAGGGCGCCGGAGAGAACACCGAAGAAGGAGTTCTTGCCCAGGGCGGCGTACAGGATCTCCTGCGCCTTACCCACGAGCAACGCGTTCAGCAGCTTGCCAATGAAGCTGATGGACAGCAACACCAAGGTGACACCGATGATGGCGAGGAGGATGCCACCCCAGACGCTGCCAAGCGGAGAGACCAACCCACCTGCGACCCCGACGAGGGGTTCGGTGATGAGATCAATGAAATCACCCAGAGACTCAAAGACCCCCGCGATAACACCATCGCCCGAGCCGGACAGAGATGGCGCAATAGCTGACGCGGTCTTACCCAGGAATCCCGTGAACATCTCCAGAGTGAAGAAGAACGTAATACCGATGAGGTTAAAGAAGTCATGCACGGTTGCCATGGAGAAACCGTTACGGAACTGCTGCTTATTGCCTGCGAGACCCAGAGCGACCAACGTCGAGGTAACGGAGGTACCCATGTTGGCGCCAAAGAGCATCGGGATAGCGATCTCCAGCGGCAAGCCACCGGCGATCATGCCCACCACGATCGACGTGGTTGTCGAGGAGGACTGAATAATCGCTGTGGTCACAATACCGATAGCCAGACCCACGAACGGGTTTTCCGCAAACGAAAACAGCTCCTTGGCCTGATCGCCGGCGGCCAGCTTGAAGCCGTCGCCGATCATGCCCACACCGTTAAGCAACAGCCAAACGCCGACGAACACGGCGATCCAGTTGATCACCTGCTTAGCAGTGCCAGTGAAAGGCAGGAACCCCAACGGGTCCTTCATCTGGCCATCATCCCCGTGGTCAGTGGCAGGGCGCGTTACTGTCGCGGCCCGGCCTTCAACCTCGGCTGATTCAGAATCCACCCGGCTGCGGTCGATGACACCCACGTCTTCTCCTTCTTGAGGATCTTGCTCATCGGCGAGCCCGTGGGAAACCCCCTCGTTGCTCATGAGTTCTCTCTTCTACGGATTGATAAGCCCTGGCAAGGTTAACCACAACTTCTTACCGGTAAGTAAACGAAGGTTGAACTCGATGAGAACCTTTAGGTCAACCAGGGATATTCCCCGGTTTCCCGGACTCTAGAGCACTGACGGGACCGATGTAGCAGCCGCCACTATCGCGGACCACTGAGCGATGCTCACGGTTCTCGTGGCGTGGGTGTTAGATGCGTGGGTGTTAGATGCTTGCCTTTGAGTGCTGTCTTGCTTGAATGCTGGGCGGTGCCAGCCCGTCCAGGTGGTGAAGGGCAGGCTGCGGGCCTCGAGGAATGCAACAATCGCTCCGGGTTGGTCAGCAGGCGAGGGGTCGCTCACCACCGGGGTGCGGCTGACTGTGACGCTGCCGGTTGTACTTAGATGCTCGTACACGGTCACGGTTTCTGGGCTGGTGCCCACGACCGTCAACGCTTTGTCCTCAGCAGCCACGATCACGGTGTCGTAGTAGTTGGTGAGTTCGCCGACAGTGATATCCGAGCCCACCCTCACGTTTCCAAAGAGCCGGAGACGCGGGACCAGGGAGGTGCCGGGCGTGCTGCTTGCCGGTCGGTGTTGGTTGGCAAAGCGCAAGAGCCCGATTGGTGCCGGTGCTGGATCAAAAAGATCGACAAAGAACGTGTGGTCTGCCATGCAGATCAAAGCGTCCGATGCATGAATGCCGGCTGGGCCGGCGCCGACGATGACCACGCGGTGTGCGCGGAACTCGTGCGTCATGATGACTCCTTTGATCAATTGGTGCAGACTGCTTAGTCTGTAAATGTACGCGTCTCAAGTGCTGTGTCAAGAGGTTTAGGGGAATTATATTCAGAATAAATGATGCGCGACGTGCACTGTTGGTCTTCTTGGGCTGGGTGAGTATAGGCATGTCGTGCGCGACAGCTGTGGCCCCTTAAATGTAGAACGGGCGGTCTGGATTGGGGAATATTGAGTTTGCGGGCCTCCATTGTCGGTCACCACCCTTGACGGTTTGTGGAGGGCGGGGTAGCTGGGGCTGGGTGAAGGATTTAACGCCCAAGCGCGAGATAGTTGGTGCATCCCCACTATCTACCAGGGGTTTTAGTGGGCCATGTCCACAGGCCCTTGCAAATCCTTCACCTGGCACGGGTAATATCAACCAAAACCGCAGAGCCGAACATGGCGGGCTACACTTGGCCCAAGTTCATCCGCTAGATCCGTTCGTTGAAAGACAGTTGAAAGACATCCGCCATGCTCGTTAGTGAAGCACTGTTTCTCCTGCTCTCGAACAAATCCGCACACCCGGAGCTGGGAGTAAGTCACCAGCGCGTTGCCTTGAACGGCGCATTGTTGTGTGACCTCGTGGCCACGGGTTTGGTGGAAGTTCATGGAGGGAAGAGCCCTACGTTGACTGCCGTTCCAGGTGCAGCTGCGCGCGCACAGTCTCATCCTGCACTGGCTCACGGCGTTGAAAGGGTGGAGCGAAAAGGGCAGCCGACTTTGTATTCGGCGCTGAATTCACGGAAGTTCGCAGCTAAGGAAGCGATCGCCGAGCGGCTGATTGAGGAGGGCGTGCTCGATGAGGAGCGCGCTGGCTTCCTGGGGCTCACCTGGTCCAGGTTCCCTGAAAAGGACGAAACCATTGAGGCTGCTATGCGCCAGCGCTACCGCGACATTTTCCGTGGTAAGGCCGAGCCCCGCCCGGAGGAAGCAATGCTGATTGTGCTGTTGCGCAACACTGGTGAGCTGCGCCGTCAGTTCCTCGAGGAGATTGAGGGCATCCCGTTTGATGCGCTGCGGGTGCGCGTGCACGAGATTGACAAGAACGTCCTGGACGCAGCCACTTATGAGAACGCCGAGGGGATTAATCTCATCCTCGACGGCGTGGCCAAGGTCGCCGCTATCGAGGAAGAGGCCGCCTCCAGCTAACACCCTTAAGCCTGAAGGCTTAAGGGGGTTAGGGGCCAGTATTAAGGCTCATGGCTTAAGGGGGTTAGGGGCCTTGGTGCCGTTTACGGCACGCGGTAGGTCCACTCGTCAGTGCTGAACTTTTTAGCCACGAGTTTCTCAGCCGCCGCCAGATCCTCATCGGACAAAGACCCCAGATGGGACGGGTAGCGGGCCATGAAGGTACTGATCAGGGTGTCAATAACCTCTGAACGAGATACGCCTGTCTGCCGGCGCAGCGGGTCCACGCGCTTGGCCGCGGACTGCACGCCCTTAGAGGACAGCTTGACCTTGCCCACGCGCAGGACTTCAAGCATCTTGTCGGCGTTGATGTCGTAGCTCATGGTCGTGTGGTGCAGCACTGCACCGGGGATGCGCTTTTGGGCGGCACCACCGATTTTGCCGCCGTCGGAGGTGATGTCGTTAATAGGCACATACCAGGCGTTCACACCCAGTGACTGCAGGCCGGCGATAACCCACGTGTCCAGGTACTGGTAGCTGTCCACGTAGCTGAGTCCCGCCACCACATCATCGGGCAGGTACATGGAGTAGGTGACACAGTTGCCACCCTCCATAAACATGGCGCCGCCACCGGAAATGCGACGCACCGGCACGATGTCATGCTTTTCAATCCCGGCAGGGTCCAGCTCATTTTGGAAGGACTGGTAAGAGCCGAAGACTACGGCCTTGTCATCCCATTCCCAGAAGCGCAGGATCGGCCCTTTGCGCCCAGCCGCGACTTCCTCAAGGAGGTACTGGTCTAGCGCCACATTGATCGGGGTGGGCAGCACCGGGCAGTGGATGACGGTCCACTCGTAATCCGTCATGTCCTTTGCGTCGAGCAGTGCGCGTCGTGCGACCACAGCTACGTCGCGGGTGGAAAAGCCGTGCAAGGAAACGTTTTGGCTTCCGCCAAGGCGGGCCAAGGCGTCGTCGATAAGCGTCTGCAGCTCATCTGTACTTGCGCCAACGGGTGCGCCGATGAGCGCGCCATTGATTGCGTCGAAGGCTTCCTCCGGTTCGAGGAAGAAGTCGCCGGAGATGCGGGCGTCGGTGATGTGCGCGCCGTCATCGTCGATGTCCGCGACGACGAGCTTGCCGCCGGCGACCTTCACTTCAAAGTGGTGCTTCACTTGGCAAATTCCTCCACGATTGCCTCGTTGAATGCCGGCAGGTCATCCGGGGTGCGCGAGGAAATGATTCGCTTATCTGCGACTACTTCTTCATCAACCCATTCAGCCCCTGCATTCTTAAGGTCGGTCTTCAACGAGGGGTAGGAGGTCATGCGCACGCCGCGCAGCGCGTCCGCGTCGGTGAGGATCCAGCCGCCGTGGCAGATAACACCGACGGGCTTGCCTTGCTGAGTCAGCTCGCGGACAAATGTGACAGCGGCCTCGTCCATGCGGATGCTGTCAGCGTTGCCGGTGCCGCCGGGAAGAATTAGCGCATCGAAGTCCGAGGCGTTTGCCTCCGCCGTGGTCAGGTCTACTGAGACGCTGGCGCCCTTCTTACCTTCGATCGTGCCTGCCTTGGGGGCGATGACCAGTACCGATGCGCCCGCGGCCTCGACCGCATCGCGTGGGCTTGTCAGCTCCGAGTCCTCAAAGGCATCGGTGGCCAGGATCGCGATTTTCTTGTTTTCCAATGTGTTGTCACTCATGCGTCCCCAGGGTAGAGAAAAACGCCAGCCCGTGGGCTGACGTTGTCATGGGGGTTAGATGAAGGGGGACTAGGCGTCTTGTTCTTCGTGTTCCTTCTTGCGGCGCATGGGCAGCATACGATCCCGCACTGCTTCGTAGGCTTCGCGCCCATCCAAACCTTGGCTTTTCTGGGTGGCAATCTGGATGTCATCTGCCGTGATTTCCCCGGTACGCAGGGACACCATTTCGGCCCAGTAACGGAACCACACGGCGAAGACAGCCGCGATCGGCACAGCCAAAAACGCGCCCACGATGCCGAAGATCGTGCCACCCACCGCCACGGACAGAAGCACGATCGCGGCGTGCATGTTCATGGAGCGGGACTGCAGGATCGGGGACAAGACGTTGCCTTCGAGTTGCTGCACCAGGATGACCAGGCCGAGAACCAACAGCGCGTTGGTCAGGCCGTTGGACACCAGCGCCACCACCACGGCCAGGGCACCCGCGGTGAATGCACCGATGATCGGGATGAAGCCGCCGAAGAACGTGAACACTGCCAGGACCGGTGCGAGTGGAACACCAAGGATGACAAGGCCGACGCCGATAAAGACGGCGTCGACAAGCGAAACAATTGCCTGCGTCCGAATGAATCCCGCGAGCGTATTCCAGGAACGCATCAGCACCTCAGACAGGTGCCAACCTGCCCTCTGGCCAGCGTACTTACGCAGCCACGGCAAGAAACTGTCGCCGTCTTTGAGGAAGAAGAAAGTGAGAACCAGCATCAGCACGAGCGTCGTGCCCACTGACGTCACAGCCCCTACACCAGTCACTACACCCGAAGCGATATTGGACGCCTGGCCGCGGGCGAAGTCCCCAACTTTCTCAACCGCTTCCTGAATTTGCGCCGTATTCACATCGAAGGGTGCTGATGTCTCAATCCACCCCAGGATCCGCTGCACGCCCTCTTCCGACTGGCGGTACAAATCCACCGACTGCGTCTTAATCATCGGGGCCATCGCCGCGAACAACCCGCCAATCGCCCCGAAGAACGTGATGAGCACCAAGAACACCGCCAACGCTGCCGGCACCTTATGGTTGCGCAGCCACCGCACCGGCGGCCACAGCACCGTGCAGAAGATCAAAGCCAGCAGCAGCGGCAGCACGCCGACCCACACGTAGCCGATGATTTTGAAAAGGAAGAATGTCGCAATTACTACAACGATGAAACGCAGTGCCCATGCTGCAGCCGCCTTGCCGTCCCCGGCGATCACCTTTGCGCGATCGATGGCCTCGCCCCGGTTTACCGGTTCGCTTTCGCGCCCTTCTTTATGAGTCTGCTCATCTTGCTCATCTTGCTTATCTTGCTCATCTTGCTTATCGACGGCGTCGATCGACGTCTCAGCAAAATCCTTCGCATCCTTGTCAGTCACAAGGGTGCATTCTGCCAGACACCAGTGAAAAGCAATACTGCTGTGCAGCAGATATGGGGTTTCGGTGCGGGGTTTTGCTTCTTGCTTTTGGGCACCGGTGAGTCGCACTGGTTAGTCGCGTTTGATTTTAGAGTCACTTCAGCCACATCTGACCTGGCCTTTTCTGGAACGCGTTTCAAACGCGACTAACCCCGTAGGCGGGATTTTGATAGGAACTGAAAGAAACGTGGAAATGTCCTGACAAATAAATGGCCGTTGCGTAGCATTCCTTTGAAGCCGAAGTTTTCTCCCGAAAGGACCCCTGCTATGAAGGTTTCTCGTTTTTCCCGCGCTGCTGCCACGGCGGCGCTCACTGTTGCTGTTGTCACTGGCGTGACCGTCGCTCCTGCAAATGCGTGGGAGAACACCTACCAGACCTATGAAGAGGTTGGGAACAACGAAGGCTTGTGCACCCTGGAGTTCACCAATGACGAGGTAAAGCGCATCAATGGCGCTTACGCGCTGATGTTCGAAACGATGGCGGACCTCTCCGCCAAGAAGCTCCAGAATAGGGAGAGTGCGGACATTTGGTACCCGTGGGCGAAGGAAAATCCGAACAGGGACCCTTTGGCGTGGCACCTTGGTACCAAGTACAACGGCAAGGATGTCGGAACTGCGCAGCGGAAGCTTGCGACAATCCATCCTAGCAAGAACTCTGGCCCGTACTTCATGGCTGGTAAATTCCTGCAGCAGTCCCGCGAGCCGATTCTGACCAACCACACGCTGAAGATCACACCATCTCAGGCCAAGGATATGAAGGGGGCTGGCGCTGTTAAGACGGGTGGCCTCATTGCGCCTGGCCTGTGGGGAATTATTACAGGCAGCCTCAAGGTTGATGATGCTGCCGGTATGGCCGCCGAGGCTCTGAATAAGCTGGGGCCACGCATCCAGCCGACGATCAAAACCTATGAAGGGGCATTGACTGCGTGTGAGGAGCGCCGCACCACCAAGGGCAAGATTAATAAGGGTTCCAGCCTGGACACGGACCAGTTCCTCGGTGTCGTCGCCGGTGGGATCCTCGGCGGTATTGCACTGCTTGGGCTCATTGCTGTTGCTGTTGGACCGCTGGTCAATGACTTCTTTACTAACTTCTGGAAGAACGCCGGCGTCCTGCGGTAATGCTTGTCGACGTATGAGTCTGCCGAACTTGAGCTGTGTGTTGGGATTTGCTGCTTATGAAAGGTCTCTCTATCTTGAAACTTCGTCGTGCGGTTATTGCCGCTGTCACTGCCACTACTGTGGTTAGTTCCACGCTGAGCGTTCCTGCACACGCGTACACCGTCAGTTATGACGAGGGTGCACAAAAGTGCACGATTTCCTTCACGGAGCAGGATCAAACTCGCATCAATGATGCCTATAAGAATGTCTATGGGAAGCTCGCGGATCAGTTGGTGAAGACCCTGGGCGAGAAGGAATCCACGAAAGCGTACTCGCAGGAGCAGCGTAAGCAGGACCTGGATGTGTATGTGGCGTGGGCGAAAACTGTGGATGACCCAAACCCGTACTCCAACGACCCTGAGGTGAAATCGGCGCAACAACGGCTGTGGCGACACGAGCGCCAGAATTACAATGTCTTCGTCGCGCTGAGCAAAGCCTCGAAGAAGGATTTGATCACCGATCCTCATATGGAACTGACCCGCGAAGAAGCCAAGAAGCTCGGGGAGACCCTGGGGTTGGATCTGACTACAGTGCTGGGTGGTGGGTTCGGCGGGATCTTGGGTAGCGTGCTCGGCGGGGTGAGTGACATCAGCCATTCGGTGAAGGTCATGATGCGCGAGGATGCACTGCAGTTCGCCGCCCCGATTGGTGCTTATAACAAGGCGTTGACCTCCTGTGCGGAGGGTGTGAGCGATTCAAGCTCCGTGCCCGCTGGTTCTTCCCTGTCTTTCTCCGGTTTGGTTGGCGTGCTCATTGCCGGAATTGTGGGCCTCGTGCTCGTTGCGGCAGGTATTGGTTTTGTAGTGCGTCCGGCGGTCGACGGCTTCTTCAGTCCGCGGTAAGAGCTCTTGACTATGTCCGCGAATGTCCTTTTGGCCTCGTGCAATCAACAAAGTTGAGCGAAGTGGGAACAACTTTGAATGGAGCGTCGTTGTAAGGATTGAGTCAGTCAGGCTCAACCTTGCGACACTGTGTTCCTTCTCGGTGGTACAGTAGCCCGCAGAAGTTGAGTCGAAGCGACTTAACTTGAAAAACGAAAAACCACAAACACTTAGGAGGACATGAATTATGGGACGCGCAGTAGGTATTGACCTTGGTACGACGAACTCCGTCGTTTCCGTTCTGGAGGGTGGCGAGCCTGTCGTGATCGCTAACGCGGAGGGGTCGCGCACGACTCCATCCGTCGTCGCCTTTGCTAAGAACGGCGAAATTCTTGTTGGTCAGTCTGCAAAGAACCAGGCGGTGACCAATGTTGACCGCACGATCCGGTCTGTGAAGCGCCACATGGGCGATAACAGCTGGAACGTTGACATTGATGGCAAGAAATACACCCCGCAGGAGATTTCCGCCCGCACGCTGATGAAGCTGAAGCGCGACGCGGAGGCCTACCTGGGCACCGACGTCACCGATGCGGTGATCACAGTGCCGGCTTACTTCGAGGACGCACAGCGTCAGGCAACGAAGGAGGCTGGCCAGATCGCAGGCCTGAACGTTCTGCGTATTGTGAACGAGCCGACGGCGGCTGCTCTGGCTTATGGCCTGGACAAGGGCGAGAAGGAACAGACCATTCTGGTCTTCGACCTCGGTGGCGGTACGTTCGACGTCTCCTTGCTGGAGATCGGCGATGGCGTTGTTGAGGTTCTCGCTACCGCTGGTGATAACGAGCTGGGTGGTGATGACTGGGATCAGCGTGTGGTTGATTGGCTCGTCGATAAGTTTAAGAGCCAGCACGGCATTGACCTGACCAAGGATAAGATGGCTCTGCAGCGTCTGCGTGAGGCTGCTGAGAAGGCAAAGATTGAGCTGTCGTCTGCACAGCAAGCTTCTATCAACCTGCCGTACATCACGGTTGATGCGGATAAGAACCCGCTCTTCCTCGATGAGAGCCTGTCTCGCACCGAGTTCCAGAAGATCACTTCTGACCTGCTGGATCGCACGAAGCAGCCGTTCAACCAGGTGATCAAAGACGCTGGCTTGTCCGTCGGCGACATTGATCAGGTTGTGCTGGTTGGTGGTTCCACCCGTATGCCGGCTGTGACTGACCTGGTCAAGGAGCTCACTGGTAAGGACCCGAACAAGTCCGTCAACCCGGATGAGGTCGTGGCTCTCGGTGCTGCACTTCAGGCTGGCGTGCTCACCGGTGATGTAAAGGACGTGTTGCTTCTCGACGTCACGCCGCTCTCCCTCGGCATCGAGACCAAGGGTGGTGTGATGACCAAGCTGATCGAGCGCAACACCACGATCCCGACGAAGCGTTCGGAGACCTTCACCACGGCTGAGGACAACCAGCCAAGCGTGCAGATCCAGGTTTTCCAGGGTGAGCGTGAGATGGCTACGGCGAACAAGCTGCTCGGCTCCTTCGAGCTCGGCGGTATCGCCCCGGCACCGCGCGGTGTCCCGCAGATTGAGGTCACTTTCGACATTGACGCCAACGGCATTGTCAACGTGACCGCAAAGGACAAGGGCACTGGTAAGGAAAACACGATCAAGATCCAGGAAGGCTCCGGCTTGTCCCAGGAGGAGATCGACCGGATGATTAAGGACGCGGAACAGCACGCTGACGAGGACAAGGCTCGCCGCGAGGAGCAGGAGACCCGCAACAACGCGGAATCCATGGCATACCAGACCCGCAAGTTCCTGGACGAGAACTCCGATAAGGTCACCGAGGACATTAAGTCCAAGGTCACCGCTGCAGCCGATGAGGTCGACGAGGCGCTCAAGGGCACTGACATCGATGCCATCAAGACTGCAGTGGAGAAGCTGTCCACCGAGTCCCAGGAGATGGGCAAGGCCATCTATGAGGCTGAGGCCAACGCTGGCGCTGCCCAGGCTGACGCCCCGGCGGATGACAATGTCGTTGATGCCGAGGTCGTTGAGGACGACGCTGACGCTGACAACTCCGAGGACAAGTAAGGAGCTGCCACTATGACCAACCCGAACCAGCCCACGCCTGAGAACCCAGAAGCGCAGGAGGCCCCGGAGAGCCCGGAAGCAGCCGAGGCTACTGAGGCATTCGAGGTCGAAGATCAATCCGACACCGAAGGGCTCGACCCCCAGGTAGACCCTGACGTGGACGGCGATGGGGAGGTTTCCGACCTGGAGCGTCAGCTGGCTGAGCGCACGGAGGACCTCCAGCGCGTCAGCGCAGAGTACGCCAACTACCGTCGTCGCACGGACCGTGAGCGCGCTCAGACCGCTGATCTGGCGAAGGTCAAGATCGTCTCACAGCTGCTCCCGCTTCTCGACGACTTGGAGCTCGCCCGCCAACACGGCGACCTGCAAGAAGGTCCTCTGAAGGCATTCGCGGACAACCTGGCCAGTGTCCTGACCGGCCACGGGGTTGCCCCGTTTGGCGAAGAGGGAGATGCCTTCGACCCGGAGATCCATGAGGCAGTGCAGGATCTGTCCTCCGGTGATAACAAGGTCATCGGAACGGTGCTGCGCCGCGGCTACAAGCTTGGTGACAAGCTAGTCCGCAACGCGATGGTGATCATCGCCGATCCTGCTGGAGCTGAAGCTGCTGGAGCTGGCGCTCCAGCAGGGGAAGCAGGATCAGCTGGATCGTCAGATTCGGAGGAATAGATCGCCCAGGCTGAGCGTGGGGGCGGGACGGGGAACCCCGCCCGCCCCCCTTTTTCTCGGAGTGTTAGATAAATCGAAAATTTCCGCACGTGACCCACTTGAACTACATGAAAGGAGGAGGTGCACATGGCTATGCAACAGGAATGGTCCAACAAGGACTATTACGGTGATTTGGGGTTGACTAAGTCAGCCACCAGCGCCGAAATTAAGAAGGCTTACCGCAAGCTGGCCAGGGAGAACCACCCGGACTCAAACCCCGGCAACAAGGCGGCGGAAGAAAAGTTTAAGCGCGTAGCCGAGGCGTATGACGTGCTCGGTGATGAGGCTAAGCGCAAGGAATACGACGAATTTAAGTCGATGATGGACTCCGGAGGCTTCATGCGCTTCGGGGGGAGGGGAGGCTCGGGTTTCCCGGGCGGGTTTCGCACGACGGGCTCCCAAAACTCCTCGGACTTCAGCGGAGGATTCGAAGACTTCGGGTTTGGACAAGGCGGAGGATTTTCTGCGGAAGGCGGTCTTGGTGACATCTTCGGTGGCCTCTTTAACCGCGGCGGCAATGGTGGCAGGAATGCTCGGCCGACGCGGGGGGCGGACGTCGAAACGCAAATAACGCTTGACTTCCGTGAGGCAGTGAAGGGCACGACGATTCCGGTGGAACTCACTGGTGAGGCGCCGTGTACTGATTGCCATGGTTCCGGCTCGAAGGACGGCAAGACCACGACCTGTCCGGATTGTTCCGGCAGCGGCTTTGTCAGCGAGCAAAGGGGCGCTTTCGGGATGTCGCGGCCGTGCACCCGATGCGGTGGCACCGGGCAGATCGTGGAGCACCCATGTAGCACGTGCCACGGCGGTGGGACGGTGCGGAAGACTCGTTCGATCACGGTGCGCATCCCAGCTGGCGTGATTGATGGGCAGAAGGTCCGTCTGGCTGGCCAGGGTGAAGCGGGCCCGAATGGGACTCCGGCGGGTGATCTGTTTGTGAACGTGACGGTCCGCCCGGACAAGGTGTTCACGCGCGACGGGGATGACCTGGAAGTAACGGTCCCGGTAAGTTTCAGCGAGTTGGCTTTGGGTGGCACAGTGACGGTGCCTACCTTGGATAACCCGGTGAAGGTGAAGGTTCCTGCGGGTACTCCGAATGGTCGGACGCTGCGCGTGAAAGGTCGTGGTGTTCCGCGCCGATCGGGCACGAATGGTGACCTGATGGTCACGGTGTCTATCACGGTGCCAAAGAATCTAGATACGGCGGCGACGAGTGCGCTGCGGACCTACGCCCAAGCAGAGAAGGACTCTGGCTTTAACCCACGTGCGGGTTGGGCTGGGGCGGTCTAGGAGGTGAGCGCAATGGCTGGTTCGGAACAGTATTCGGGCGAGTACTTTGTCATCTCCGTTGCCGCTGAGCTCACAGGCATGCACGCTCAGACTCTGCGCACGTACGACAGGATGGGGTTGGTTAGCCCGGTTCGTACCTCCGGTGGTGGTCGCCGCTATTCGGAGCGCGACATCAAGCGCCTACGCCAAGTCCAACAGCTCTCCCAGGAGGAGGGAGTGAATCTCGCCGGAATCAAGACGATCATTGAGCTCAGCGAGCGGATTGATCAGCTTGAAGGCGAAAATGCCCAGCTCAAGGAGAATCTTGCACAAGCACAACTTGCTTCTCGACGGGGTGGGGAACTCGTCCACGTTCCCCGCTCCACTGCGCTGGTGGCCTGGTCCCGATCGTCCCGTCGTGAGCGCAGCTAGGTGAAGCCGATCCTTCTCGGTTTCGCCCTCGTGTGGTCGCTGTGTTTGCCTCCAGAGTTGTTTCTGGCAAGATTAACTGCAGGTGTGCCCTTGGGGGGCACAAAAGGAGAATAAGGACGCACCGTGTTGAGCTTTGCACAGAACCGGATCATCGTCGTAGCTGCTGCTATGGCGGTGGCAGTGGCGTTGACAGTCCCTGCATTTATGGCCCTGAGGCCGGCGAGTGGATCACAGGTGTTTGGGCCTGCTGTGGCGCATGCGCAGGAAAATGAGCCCCGCGCTGTGTACATCGGGGACCGGGTGGTGCTCAAGCCGATTGACTATACGCCGACGAAGCAGGAGTGGGTTGTCGGCGGGAATGTTGTGAAAACCTGCGAGTTCCCCGACGGT
Organism: Corynebacterium tuscaniense DNF00037; assembly: GCF_000759055.1. Classification (NCBI taxonomy): domain Bacteria; kingdom Bacillati; phylum Actinomycetota; class Actinomycetes; order Mycobacteriales; family Corynebacteriaceae; genus Corynebacterium; species Corynebacterium tuscaniense. The sequence continues at coordinate 54,806 of NZ_JRNG01000008.1, forward strand.
TTTGATGCTTCCTCGTGTGCGCTGCGCGTTGATTTCCCGGCTGGCACCAGAATTGATTTGGTGAGCTATTCGCCCACGCATGAGAGCACTATCCCGCTTGTGGTGAAAGATCCTGCGTCCGGGTTTGGTTTTGCGGGCACGCAGGACACAACGCTGAGCCTCGAGGTGGGGGAAACCGTTACCTTGCGGGCAGACGAGGAGTTGCCACCAGCGGCCAACACGATTGTGTGGCGCAGGGCTGACCAGGTAGTGAAGAAGTGTCAGGTGACCTCCTCTGCTGATGTTGCTGCCTGCACCTACCTTCTGGGAGCGGATGATGAAGGCGCAACGGTGAGCGTGGACCTCCTGTACCGCAACCGTGTTGTGTCCACTCTTTCGGTCAACGTGGGCAAGGTGAAACCGGTGCCGGGCGACGGTGCGCCGGAAGATGTTCCGTTGGCGGATACGCATGAGCCTGTCTACCCGCCGGCTTTTTCCCGTGTGGGCAAGGGCGGCAGCACCCATACACCCTCGTTTAATGTTGCGTATGAAGGCGAGATCTTTGAGCGCCAGCCCACCCCGGAAGACACGACCTTTGAGGTTGTTTCTGGGCCTGCTGCCGTAGATGCGGAGGGTAAGCTGACGGTGCTATCTCCAACGGGCATGCGCGCGGGGGAAAAGTTTCCTGTGACTGTGAAGGTGACCTACTCAGATGGGTCGTCCAACACAGTTAAAGTGGAGTTCTTGCTGGTAGAAGCACTCATGGCGGATACTCATTCTCCTGGGTATGAGATGAACCGAACCGCAGCCAAGGGAAAGTCGATCACCGTGCACCAGATCGGGGAACCCAGCATATCCGACGTGGAGTTCTCAGTGGTTGAGCCAGCAGATGGGTTCCAGGGTTGGCTGGTGAGCATCGATAAAACCACCGGCGAGCTGCGCCTCACCTCGCCGGAAGAAAAGGGTGGTCCACTCACGGTGACGGTGAACGCGGTGTATTCCGATGCGTCAACGGATGAGCTTTCGACCACCATTCACTTCAACGCTGATAGCAGTAATGCCAGCGAGTTCCCTCCGGCGCAACACGACACAATCATTGTTTCTCCGGGTTCCCCAGGAAGTTTCACCCCGCAAGACCTACCTAGCGGCACCACCTTCGATTCTGTCAGTGACGGTGGGTTAGAGGACCTCACCGTGGACCGTGAAACGGGGAAAACCGACTTCATCATGCCGCGCGGCGCCGTTCCGGATTCGTTGTACCTCCCCACCATGGATGTGCTCTACCTGGATGGCTCTGAAAACCGTGTGGCCACACCGGTTCACGTGGCCTCCCTCGCACAGAGTGCGCGGCCACACTGGGACAAAATCGAGGTTACCCCAGGCAGGAAAACCAAGGTTGAACAAACCGGCACGGTTCCTGATGGCACCACTTTCCAGCTTCGGGAGAGCTTCAGGGCAGAAGGATGGAGCGTGCGTATCGACGAAAATACGGGCGCACTCACCGTCACCACCGCCCGCAGTGAAAAGCCGGCGAAACAAATTGAGATTCCGCTCGTGGTCACCTACCGCGATCGTGCCCAGCGGGTAGTGAAGGTCGAGGCGGAGAGGCAGGCTGGGAGCCTGGGGTCGTCGATAAGCTACAAGCTGGGGATCAGCACGATGGACTGGATCGGTCTGGCTGTGACTATCTTCCTGATGCTTCTGACGTCACTCGTGGTGTCTCAACGTACCCTGGAAATTGCTGAGCAAATCAAACGTCAACTGCAAGCGAGGTAAAAATGCGCGGAAAGCTCAAACGTCTGGCAGCTGCAGTCACTGCGGCCACACTGGTGCTCACCGGCGCGGTTTCACCTGCGTATGGCCAAGAGACCACTCGCGATGCGTTACAAGCCGCTACCGCGAACACTGGGTATTTAACTGGCGGAAGGCTTCTCCTGCCCAGAAACGACAATGCCGACCTGACCTGGAACTCCAGCGCAGGCACCCTGCTAACTCGTCTGGAACCCTCCATACGCATCAACGACATCTTGCAGAAAACCACTTCTGTATCCACCCACCATGAAGGCGCAACGGAAGTCAGCGAACTACGCAACATCGACCAAGGAAACGGATCAAATACCGGCATTGAGGTCCTGCGCACCTACCGTTTTGACGGAACTACCGCCACCCTCGAGGTGACGCTGAGCAACACCACCTCCCGCGACCAAAAACTCCAGGTAGACCTGAGCCACTCCGGTGTCCGCCTAGCACCGACCTTCACCGCCATTTCTGGTGATAACACGCTTCTAGCCACCACGAAGAAACCCGACTACACAGTCCGCGTAGAATTTGAAGGCAACCCGCAAGCAACGGGATTTTCCGGCGGAAACTTCTTGCCCGAGGTGCCCTACGGTGCAGAAGGAAAAAAGGGACAGCGCAGCGAAGGAAGCGCGCGCTACCAAACCGGACGCTGGTTCAAACCGCTGAAACCAGGGGAAACCTTCAAGAGCTCCATCAGCGTGACCGCCACGCCCGCGGTTAGCGCAGCAGATTCTGATGGTGATGGCATCCCCGACGAATGGGAACGCCACGGGTTTAGGCCCAGCCCCAACGAATATCTGGACTTCCCGCGCTGGGGCGCGTCCCCCGACAAACCTGACGTGTTCCTCCAGCTCAACTGGATGCAGCCCGAAGTGGATTCTAAAACCTGCGCACCCGGTGGCCGCTACGCACGAACCCCTCGCGGCTATACCGACTTCGTTGCGTGCGCGGAGGCCAACAAGAACGAGTACCGGCCCTCCAAGAAAGCCCTCCGAGATCTGATTGACTTGTTCCAAGACAAAGGGATCAATCTGCATATCGACGCGGGCTCGTGGTTCAACACCTTCACCACCAATCCTGACGAGATGAAGGGCGGCCCGACAGTGCCGTACCGGAAGCCGTACTACGCCAACGAACCAGTTATCCGCCCCACCCTTATCGCCGACCGCGATTACTACCTTGGTACACGCGACGGTGTCTTCCGTCTGGGGATTATTGGTGATCAAATGTTGGCTGGTGACTACTCCTCGGGTGTATCCACCACTCCCGGCAGCTCCTTCTACGTGGCTAAGCAGTCCATCATGACCAGTGACGAGCAGGTACGAAACACGATCCTGCACGAGCTTGGCCACAACCTTGGCCTAACCCACGCTGGTACTTCTACCGTGGCGGAAAACCGCAGGCTAGCAAACGTCAACTTGCCCAATTACCTGTCCACGATGAACTACCTGTACCAGTTCACCCACTTCGGTTACTCCGACCGGGAATACCGCAGCAGCAGTACATTGCCCCGAATCTGCAACGTGAAGAAATGCTACACGGGTTCTTACAGGGTGCCAGCGGACTGGGACAACCTCTTGCTCGCAGACGGCATTAGACATTTTGTTATTCCAGAAACTGACCACCACGAGGACTCCACAATCCGTGACCTCGAAGTTAATGGCGCCGACCAGAACTCTGGCAAGGGTGGCTTCCGCCTCACCCAGGTCCCTGACAAACTCAATGGCATCATTCCCGCTCTGCCAGACAACGTTATCACCGGGGAGATCACCAACCGTGGCCGAACAGACCACACCTTCATCCTTGAAGCCACCTCCCCCGGCGGCCCATTGTGGCGGCAGAAGTTCCGCGTCGAAGGAATCCCAAAGGATCTGCCTAAAGATGACTCGACCAATCCAACAGCCGGCAAACGGTCGGTGGACATTCCGATTGAGTTCGGGGACGTTGTCCCTGAGGATTCCCTCCCGGTGACTATCCGACTGTTCAATGAGGCGGGGGTAGAGCAGTTCAATGAAACGTTCAGTATCCCTGTGTTGGATTACAGCGTTGAGGAACTCTCCACGGTTGTGGACGAGGTACTCGCCGACCCCAACGGCGACCCTAAGGCGAAGGAAGCAGCGAAAAAGGTTCTTGAACGCCTGGAGAAAGCAAAGAAGGACAAGGATGACGGGAACGGCAAGAACCCCGGTGACAAGCCCGTGGTTCCTCCGACTATCCCGGGGAAGCCGGCCACGCCACCGCTCTCAGGTGAAGGCTCCAGTAACGGTAGTTCCAGCCTGCCTGGTTCCAGTCGCCCGAGCGTAGAACGCGGTGCGGAGTGGAAGATCCCGGTTACCGTCTTCGGCTCGATTCTTGGCCTCGTGGGCTTGGCCGGGATCTGGGAGCAGTTAGTAGGCCGTTAGAACTCGATTGATGCCGCACCCTTGATGTTGCGGAGGTTGGAACGGGCAAGCGTGACCATGTTTCCAATCCCGCCGTCAAGGACGGTCTTTACCGCGGACTCCGTAAAGCCCTTGATCATTGCCCAATCGAAGTTGGGTGGGAGCGACAAGGCGTTCGGGTCTGTGACAATGTCCACGAGTACGGGGCCGTCATGATCCAAAGCCTGCTTGAGGGTTTTCTTCAGATCCTGTGGCTTTTCCACACGGAAGGACGTGATGCCCGCGGCCTGAGCGATGTCGGCGAAGTTCACGCCCTCGTGGGAGGTGCCGAACTCTTTAAGGCCAGCCACCATCATCTCGAGTTTGACCATGCCCAAGGTGGAGTTGTTAAACACCATCATTTTCACCGGCAGGTTGTGTTCCTTAACTGTGATGAGTTCGCCTAGCAGCATGGCCATACCGCCATCACCGGAGAACGTAATCACTTGGCGGTCACGGTCTGCAGCCTGCGCACCAATTGCTTGGGGCAGTGCGTTGGCCATGGTGCCGTGGCGGAAGGAGGCCAACTCGTCCTTCTTACCGTTCGGGGTGATGTAGCGGGCAGCCCATACGTTGCACATGCCGGTGTCGACGGTGAAGAGGGCGTTGTCGTCCGCAAGCTCGTCGATAAGCTGCGCGGCGTACTCCGGGTGGATCGGGGTGGCCTTCTCATTGTGACCGAAGTTCTCAATCACGTTGTTCAGCAGCTTCGCGTGCTCTTTGAGCATCGAGTCCAAGAAAGAACGATCCTTCTTCTCCTCAACATGCGGCAGGATGTTTTCAATCACGCTCTTCACATCGCCCACGACCGGATACTGCACTTGGGTGCGGCGGCCGATGTTCTCCGCCTTGATGTCCACCTGTGCCACATTCTTGGTGGGAAGCCAGGCGTTGTACGGAAAGTCCGTGCCCAACAGAATGAGAAGGTCAGCTTTATGCGAGGCTTCGTAGCAGGCGCCGTAACCAAGTAGTCCGTTCATGCCCACGTCAAAGGGATTGTCGTGCTGGATGTGCATCTTGCCGCCGAAAGAGTGACCGATGGGGGACTTGATCTTCTCCGCCAAGGCGAGGACCTCCTCGCGGGCTCCCGCCGTACCAACACCGCAGAAAAGCGTCACGGTCTTCGCATCATTGATGGCCTGCACGAGGCGTGCTGCTTCCGCAGGATCGGGGAACACGCGCTTGTTGTCACCACGTGCGATCGTGGATTCCAACAGGGGAACGTCCGCAGCTTCCTGGCTAGCAATGTCGCCAGGCAGCACAAACACGGATACGCCCTTGCCGGCCATGGTGGATTGGATCGCGTGGTGCAGGATGCGTGCGCCCTGCTCCGGCGAGTTGACCATCTCGCAGTAGCCCGAGCATTCTGCGAAGATCTGCTCCGGGTGCGTTTCCTGGAAGAACTTCGAGCCAATTTCCTGGCTAGGGATGTGCGATGCGATGGCCAGCACCTTTGCGCCATTGCGGTGCGAGTCATACAACCCTTGAATCAGGTGAGTGTTGCCCGGACCACAGGACGCAGCACACACTGCGAGATCTCCGGTCACCAGGGATTCAGCCCCCGCCGCGAAGGCAGCTGCTTCCTCATTACGGACGTGAATCCACTCAATGCTGGATTCAGCCACTGCATCGGAGACCGGATTCAGTGAGTCACCCACAATGCCGTAAATGCGCTTAACGCCGTTCTTTTCTAGAGTTGCGACAATCTGGTGTGCAAAATCTTTATTCATCATTCCTCCGTCACATATCGTTTCGTCCGCACCCACGGTACGCCTCTTTCGCACACTCTCTCGGCCGCCACGGTTTTCTGCTTATCGGCGCACCGCCTCACCCAGTTCCTTCAACACTGCCTCATCTGTGAAGTACGTTGAGTGTCCACCCGAAATTCCGGGTATCCGCTCCGCGCCAAAACTTGGATCCGCGGGGTTAAATCCGTGTGCCGCAATCGGGCCGTTCCGCAACATCAAAATGGGATCGGTGGGGGAGTCCGCTACCGTCACCCGAGTGTCGGTGCCAATGAGATTTAACTGATCCACGTTCGAAGCCGGCACTCCGGGGGAACCAGCGAGGACCAGTTCATCGGCGAATAAGCCGTAGCCCATTGCTGCTCGCGTGGCCACAACCGAGCCGTAACTATGGCCGAGCACAACTTTGCGGGCATTCGGAAAACGATCGTTCATTGACATCTGAAAATTTGCGAGTTCTTCCGCGCTTGCGCGCGCATAAGATGGGTCCGCCCCTTCCGCAAGGTTCTCCGGCGGGAGGTAGCCTTGCCACACCACCACTGCGCCCCCCGTGGCGGCTGCGATGTCCTGCGCCCGTTTAATCGCGTCGGGCAATGCTTCCGGATTACCGCTGGATACTCCGGACACCTGAGTGATCACGCTTTTGGGGTTCTCCCGCCACGAATCATCACCCGGTGGACCCACCATGACGGTGAAGCCGTCGCCATATTCTGGAGTCGCCCCTTCCGGTAGCGTTGCGGCCTCGAGGAGCATGCCATCCGCTTCAAGCACAGCTTTCCGGACCGAGGCCGGGGCCGTGCTCAAATTCCGTTCACTGATCTGGTCAAGCGGTTCACCGGGATGGAATACAAGCCGGTCCAGGTCGGCCTTGTGTTCCAAAAGGCATTCCCCGGCTACGGAGGCCGCGCAGGACTTGTCTAGCAAATAAGACTGCAGCGCCACAGTTGCTATAAGGGCTTTGTGGGCAAAAACGACCGAAGGTGGCAGTGGCAAACGCGGACCGAGTGCCGCATTGCCCCAACCAGCAAATCTGGCTAGTACATCGTCCAACTCGCGCTGCGCCGCCGCAGCGGTATCAAGCACATCGGCCACCGCGTTGAGGCGCTTAGCGGGTTCCCCAAAAGCAGTGCCCAGGCTAGCAAGGAGGTCTAAGCCCTGGATGGCGGTGGGGCCATCCAAACCGGCAGAGGCAAGCATGTTTCGATGCACCCACGTGTCATCGATACGTGATTCAAGAGTTTTTGCTACCTCGCGCATCTGGTTTGCAGAACTCGTGAGTTCGTTAGCCACCAGCATTAGAAACCTCCAAATGTATTTGTGGAATCAACGTCGTTGATCGCCTTGACAAAAGCCGCGAGATTAGCCGCCTGCTCGGTCACGTTGCGGGAACGCGTAGATATTCCGTCCAAAAGAGTTTCATGCGCTCGCGCCAGCGCACTGGACGTGAGACTCGGAGTGGATAGGCCGACCAAATGCGGAGCTTTCCACTCAGGGAACGAAGGGAGACCATGTGATGGTGCTTGGATGTAGTTCATGTTTTCGAGCAAAAAGCATGACGCCGCCAAGCGCAAGGAAAATGCCCAAAGTGGCAAAATCGGGCTGTGGAATTCGCTTCAAATTCCACATACGCTGGTGCGCATGCGAATCGGAATCGTGCAAGTCACCACCACAAAAGACAAGTGTGAAAATTTGTTTCTTGTCACTGAAAGCATTCGGCGGGTTGCCAAGCACGGTGCCACACTCATCGTGTGCCCAGAAGCAACATCACAAGCCTTTGACTCTGGCCGCCTAGACACCCAAGCGGAAGAACTCGACGGGCCTTTCTCCACTGGTCTGCGTGAGCTTGCTGCTGAGCTCGGCGTGACCATCGTCGCCGGGATGTTCCGCCCTGCTGACACTCAGGGGGAAGTCAACCGCGTGTACAACACCGCCCTAATCACCGGCAATGGTCATCACGAGGGTTACGACAAAATCCACACCTTCGACACCGCCACCTACAGCGAATCCGATACGGTCAAACCCGGCTCACGCCTGCACACCTTCACCCACGAAGGGGTCACCATTGGCGTAGCCACCTGCTTTGACATCCGCTTCCCGGAACAGTTCAAACAACTCGCCCGCGAGGGCGCCCAGGTCATCCTTGTGCCCACAAGCTGGGCCGATGGGGAAAATAAACTCGAGCAGTGGAATACTCTTGCCCGTGCCCGCGCGCTCGACGCTGGAGTGTTCATCATTGCTCCTGACCAAGCACGACCAGGTGGCACGTCCGAAGCGGGCACGGCCTCCGGCCCCACCGGCATCGGCCACTCCATCGCCGTTGCCCCCGACGGCACCGTCATCGCTCAAGCCGGATACGAGCCAGAAGTCCTCGTCGTGGACATCGACCCCGAACAAGCCCTGAAACAGCGCAAAGCACTGCCCCTGCTTTAATCAGCCTGCGTCAACCTCAACCAATGCGACGCATCCGCAAGAGCTCGCAGGCCCGGCTCGTGCGACCCAGCCGCGTCCACGAGCAATTCCACATTCACGCCAGCGCCACGCTCCGCGGCAGCAAACACCGCGGCCCGCACTCCAGCCAAGGCTGAACCACGCGCATCAACAGTGCTGGAAAGCCACACAGGCTCACCGCTGGCATGCCCCAATGTCCAGTAATCACCCACCTGCGGAATCTGCGCATTGTCAACACCGCTAGTCAGCGCCTCCGCAGGCAAGAAAAACACCAGCTCGCCAAAGTCATTCGGCGGAATCGCAGGGGCCAACGTATCCCACAGCGGGTCCACTCCCTCCGCCCGCGCCGCCGTAGCGATCTCCGGGCGCAGCACCGGAAACGTTTGCCCAGCCTCATACTCCACCGGCACAGAAGAAGACAGGTAGACGGACCAGTAGGCGATCCCGGTGTCGTCGAAAAGCGGAAGCACCCCAATCACCTCCATCGCCGACGCCGGAGGCACACCCGCCAGATCAGCCTCCCGCGCAGCATCCCCCATCCGCGCCAAACCCGAAACCATATGCGCGCGCAACTCTTCCGCATCGGGGTGCGCCCCCAACACCGCATCCACAGCCTTGGACACAGGCTCCACCAAGGCATCGTAAGAATCGGCAGACACAGCAAGCCTTCGCCTATCGACGCCCACAGCCCCCATCCCATCCTCATCCCCCACCAACGCCTCTACCAAAGAACGTGCTTCCGGAACCTCCGGCAAGTAGCTGACCAGCTCTTCTATCAACGATGGCGGTAAATTCATACGTGGCGACATGCTGCCCAAGATACCGCGTCCACTCCGACCGCTAAGCTAGCCGGGACAGAACCTTGCAGATCCCACGGATCTGGCGGAGAAACCGAGAGCTGAAAGGCCCATCATGGAATTCACCCCCTACGTGCTGCTCACCGATGTTGGATGGATCTCCATCCTCCTCATCATCGGCAACATCCTCCGCCAACGCGTCCGCATCCTCCAGCAACTCCTGCTGCCGGCACCCATCACCGCCGGCCTCATCGGACTGTTCCTCGGTCCCGAAATCCTCGGGATCATCCAGTTCTCCGACAAAATCGGTGCCTACACATCGCTCCTCATCGCCGTTGTCTTTGCCTCTATGGCCTACTCCATGGACCTCGGGGGGTCCGTAGCCAAAGGTGCACGCAACATGTGGGCATTTTCCACCACCATGTTCATGTTCCAATGGGGGCTCTTCGTTCTTTTGGGCATCTACCTCTTCAAACCTGTCTTCGGCACGGAGGACTGGTTCGGCATGATGCTGCCCGTCGGATTCGTCGGCGGATTCGGTACAGCCGCCGCCGTCGGCTCCTCACTCGAAGACACTGCCGGTGCCGTTGCCGCATCCTCCCTCGGGTTCACCTCCGCGACAGTGGGCACCATTGTGGCCATTATCGGCGGTGTCATCGTGGCTAACTGGGGTATTCGCGCAGGTAAAGCCACCGAACTCCAAGGTGAACTGCCCAAGGAATTGCGCTCCGGGTACATCGAGGACGAATCCCAACGTCCCTCCATCGGCAAAGCAACCACCAACCCCTCCTCGATCGAACCGCTTGCCCTCCACGGCGGATTCATCGTCTTCACGGTGCTTGTTGCCTACTTAGTGGACGGCTACCTCTCTACCGCCCTCGGCAACGTCTCCATCCCACTATTCGCCCTGTCCTTCGTCATTGGTTTTGTTGGCCGCGGTCTCCTGCGTCTGTTCAAAAAGCCGAACTACCTGGACAAGGACACCGTTACCGCTATCTCTGGTGCGGCGACCGACTACATGATTGCCTTCGGCATCGCCTCCATTGTCCCCGCAGCGCTCGCGGCGTACTGGCAGGCGCTCATCTTGCTTTTCGTCCTCGGCCTCGTGTTCTGCCTGTTCTACCTGCTGGTCATGGCGCCACTGTACTTCGGTGAACAGTGGATCGAACGCGGCATTTTCGGTTGGGGGTGGGCAACCGCCGCTGTGGCCACAGGTATCGCTCTGCTCAAGATGGTGGACCCGAAGCTCAAATCTGGCACACTCAACGAATACGGCGTGGCCTACGTTGGTTTCGGCCCCTTCGAAATCGGCATGACCATCCTGGCCCCAATCGCCGTGCTCGCCTCCTTCACCGGTGCGTTCGGCTGGGTGTCTACGCTGATCGCAGCGGGTATCCTCATCATGAGCTTCGCGCTCAAATGGGTCCCTGTTCGCTCAGACGCGAAGACTTAATGGCGTAGCCCGCCTGTTTCTCCCGCACGGCCTTCGCGGCGTACCACGTGGCAATGCCCTCCCGCATCGCTTCCCTGTACGCCGCCTCAACTCGGCCCACGACGTGCCACGGCGCCACGTCCCGGATCCGCCGGTTCAACGCGCCGACGCGCTTCTTTAGCTCGGCATCATCTGTCTGAAAGTACGCGAGCGCAAACGACAACATTTCCAGCTCATCATCATCAAAAACCAGCGGTGGCATTTTCTCACCGCGCACCAAACGGTAGGAATTCTCGCCCCGTCGCGTCGTCTCAACCTCAAAACCAACGGCGCGGAGCCCCTGAATATCACGCCTCAACGTTCGCTTATCGACGCCTAATTTCCCCACCAACTCCTCCCCCGTAAAAGCCTGCCCCGTTTGCAGCACCGCCATCAGTTCCGCCCCGCGCAGAAACGGCGGACATTTCGGCCGCCCCTCAAAGACCGAGATCTCTGAAATATCCACTCGTTTCATCTCGACTGATCCCCCTTTTGTCTAGTCCCCTTAGTTTCCCGATTCCCCTGGTTCCTTCTTTTTGAAGGATGTTTCTGACGTTAATCGTCATCGCCGCTGTTTGCTAGCAAAAACTGTCCACTTAAGTGGACATCGCACTTTTGAAGCAGTAGCTCAGCTCCGCGAACTTTTCACTGTCCTGCGCTTTCTCTTCTTCTGTCTTTCTTCTCGCAGTTTCCGCTCATATATGGGCAATGGACGATGCGGACTTATCTGTCCACCCGGGCATCTTCAGAGCTGTGGCTTGCATTTTTGCGGTGGTGCGGAGCGGACGCACTTTGCGTCCGCTCCAGAAGGGAATAAAGCTACAGTTCACGGTGATGATCGTCGAAAAGCGGACAAATTTGTCCGCATCCCATTTCGCCCATATATGTGCGAGGAAGCGGGAGTGAGTGTGAAAGCGGGTGTCAACGGGGGAGCGGGCCACCGGGTGTCAGCGCGGGAGCGGGCCGCCGGGTGAGTGTCGCCGGACGTAGTGTCTGTGCGGAAAAGAATTTTTAGGTTGAGTGGAACAGACTCAAGTTTTAAAGCGTTGCACTGAGTGACCAATTAATTTAGAACGACAGAAGACACGAAAGGAGCACTTCAATGAGCTCGTTTAATCCCACTACTAAAACGCAACAGGCGCTGCAGGATGCGCTCCAGTTGGCCTCCGCAAAGGGGAACCCGGACATTCGTCCCGCACACCTGCTGTACGCAATCCTGACGCAGGAAGATGGCATCGCGGCACCGGTGCTGAAGGCAACGGGCGTTGATCCGGAGACGGTAGCGCAAGAGGCAGCTGAAATCGTCGATGGTTACCCCAAGGCTGAAGGCCAGAACATGGCCAACCCGACGTTCAACCGCGATGGTCTTAATGCGCTGAACGCGGCGCAGGAGTTGGCTGGTGAGCTCGGCGATGAATACGTTTCCACCGAGGTGCTTCTGGCTGCCATTGCACGCGGCTCGGAAGAAGCTGCAGAGCTGCTGAAGAAGCGTGGCGCGACCTACGACACGATTAAGGCAGCTTTCCCCTCGGTACGCGGGCACCAAAAGGTGACCTCACAGGACCCAGAGGACCAGTTTCAGGCTTTGGAGAAGTACTCGACGGATCTGACGGCGCGGGCACGCGAGGGCAAGATTGACCCGGTTATCGGCCGTGACAGCGAAATCCGGCGTGTTGTTCAGGTGTTGTCACGCCGTACGAAGAACAACCCGGTTCTCATCGGTGAGCCAGGTGTGGGTAAGACCGCCATCGTGGAGGGCCTTGCTCGCCGCATCGTGGCTGGTGACGTGCCTGAATCCTTGAAGGGCAAGACGCTGATCAGTCTCGATCTGGGCTCCATGGTCGCTGGTGCGAAATACCGCGGTGAATTCGAGGAACGCTTGAAGGCCGTACTCGATGAGATTAAGCGGGCAGACGGCGAGATCATTACGTTCATCGATGAGCTGCACACCATCGTCGGTGCAGGTGCTACCGGTGAGGGCTCTATGGACGCCGGCAACATGATCAAGCCGTTGCTGGCTCGTGGCGAGCTCCGCCTGGTTGGTGCGACGACGCTGGATGAGTACCGCAAGTACATCGAGAAGGACGCCGCTTTGGAGCGTCGTTTCCAGCAGGTGTACGTGGGTGAGCCGACGGTGGAGGACACCATCGGTATCCTGCGTGGCCTGAAGGAGCGCTACGAGGTCCACCACGGTGTCCGCATTCAGGACTCGGCGCTGGTGGCTGCAGCAACGCTCTCGGACCGCTACATCACGAACCGTTTCCTGCCGGACAAGGCGATTGACCTCGTCGATGAGGCCGGCTCGCGCCTGCGCATGGAGATTGATTCTTCCCCGCAGGAGATCGACGAGCTTGAGCGCATTGTGCGCCGCCTCGAAATCGAGGAGATCGCACTGTCGAAGGAATCGGACGCTGCTTCCCAGGATCGTCTTGTCACACTGCGCCAGGAGCTGGCGGATCAGCGCGAGAAGCTTGGCGAGCTGAAGGCTCGTTGGGAAAATGAGAAGGGCGAGATCGATAAGGTCCAGCGCTTGAAGGAGGAGCTGGAAGATCTGCGTAACCAGTCAGAGATCGCCGAGCGTGAAGGTGATTTCGCGAAGGTTTCGGAGTTGCGCTACGGGCGGATTCCGGAAGTTGAGGCTGAGCTGGGGGCAGCGGAGGCGTCGACAAGCGAAAAGACGATGCTCAGTGAGGAGGTGACGCCTGATGTGATCGCTGATGTTGTGTCGAGCTGGACCGGCATCCCGGCGGGCAAGATGATGGAAGGCGAGACCGAGAAACTCCTGCGTATGGAGGATGTCCTGGCTGACCGTGTGGTTGGTCAGCGCGCGGCGGTGGAGGCTGTGTCGGATGCGGTGCGGCGTTCGCGCGCGGGCATTGCTGATCCGAATCGTCCGATTGGTTCGTTCCTCTTCCTTGGGCCTACGGGCGTGGGTAAGACGGAGCTGGCGAAGTCGCTGGCGGAGTTCCTCTTCGACGATGAGTCCGCGATGGTGCGCATTGATATGTCCGAGTACGGCGAGAAGCATTCCGTTGCGCGCCTGGTCGGTGCGCCTCCGGGATACGTCGGCTACGACGCAGGCGGCCAGCTCACCGAAGCTGTTCGCAGGCGCCCATACAGCCTCGTGCTTTTCGACGAAGTGGAGAAAGCCCACCCCGACGTCTTCGACGTCCTACTGCAGGTCCTCGACGAAGGCCGCCTGACAGATGGGCAGGGGCGGACCGTGGACTTCCGCAACACCGTGATCATTCTGACCTCCAACCTCGGAGCGGGCGGCACGCATGAGGAGATTATGGAGGCGGTGAAACGGGCGTTCAAGCCGGAGTTCATCAACCGTCTCGACGACGTGGTGGTCTTCGACCCGCTCACCCAAGAGCAGCTTGTGGGCATCGTGGACATCCAGCTCGCGGCGCTCGCGGAGCGTCTTGCTTCACGACGCCTGACGCTGCAGGTCTCCGACGCCGCCAAGTCCTGGCTCGCTGAGCGTGGCTACGATCCGGCCTACGGTGCTCGTCCGTTGCGTCGTCTGATCCAGCAGGCGATCGGTGATCAGCTGGCGAAGAAGCTGCTTTCCGGCGAGATCCGCGACGGTGACCCGGTGCACGTAGACGTCGCCGAAGGCACCGACCGCCTCGACATCAACGCCTAAGGGGCCGCAGCGGCGGCACCGCCGCCGCCCAGTCCGGGGCCAAGGCATACGGCGCTTAATGAAAATGTGTTTCAGCTCACTCGACTTACCCGCATGTGATGTGTATCATTCCTGGGGAACATCCCCTTCAGAATAGGAGAACCATATGTCCACCCCAACTTCCATGCGAGCAGCAGTTGCCGAACAGTTCGGCCCAACCGTCAACGTCAAAGAGATCGACCTGCCTAAGCCTGGCCCGTTCCAGGCACTGGTGAAACTTTCTGCCAGCGGCATCTGCCACACCGACCTTCATGCGGTGGAAGGTGACTGGCCGGTCAAACCGACTCCGCCGTTCGTGCCGGGCCACGAGGGCGTCGGCGAGATCATTGAGTTGGGGCCGGGTGAGCATTCGGTCAAGGTTGGTGACATTGTCGGCAACGCTTGGCTCTGGTCCGCATGTGGCGCGTGCGAGTTCTGCCGGACCGGCCGTGAAACGTACTGCAAAAAGGCGGAATACGGCGGCTACACGGTGAATGGTTCCTTTGGTGAGTACATGCTCGTAGATACGCGATACGCCCCACGCATCCCCGAAGGCGCCGACCCGGTCGAGGTCGCCCCGATCCTCTGCGCTGGTGTCACGGTATACAAGGGCCTGAAGGAAGCACAGGCGAAGCCGAGCCAGTTCATGGTCATCTCCGGTATCGGTGGCCTCGGCCACCTCGCAGTGCAGTACGGCGTGGCCATGGGCATGCGTGTGATTGCAGTAGACATCGCTGACGACAAACTCGAACTGGCCAAGGAGCTCGGTGCCGAATTCACCGTCAACGCCGCCAACACCGACCCGGGTGAGGCTGTGCAGGAGTTCACGGACGGCGGCGCCCACGGCGTGCTTGTTACGGCCGTGCACCCAGCCGCGTTCGGACAGGCCATTGCGATGTGTCGTTCCAACGGCACCATCGTCTTCAACGGTCTGCCGCCGGGGGAGTTCCCGGCACCGATCTTCGACATCGTTCTGCGCGGCATCACCATTCGCGGCTCCCTAGTGGGCACGCGCCAGGACATGGCGGAGGCGCTCGACTTCTACGCCCGCGGCGAGGTGAAGCCCCACGTCACGGCGTGCGAACTCGATGATGTGAACCAGGTGTTTGAAGACATGCGAAACGGCAAGATCGCCGGCCGAATGTCCATCAAGTACTAGGCGTTTGCTCTGTCCGGGGGTGCTTACCGCCGACCCCCGCCGCAGACCGGTGAATGACTGTATCTTCGCCAGTGAGGGTCTCGCTGAAGCGTGTTAGCGCTTACGGGGCCTTCTTCCGGTTCACAGGTAGATGAGCGGAAGGGTTTTCGGCTTAAGGGACAAACTTTCCGGGCTCCTCGGCCTGCCTTGCCGCCGCCAACCCGCCACGCCCAGACCCCAGCACCGGCTACAATCCGGTGCATGCAACCGATCACCACTATCACCACCCGGGTTGCTGTCCCGGGTATGGAAAATGAGCTGCTTGCGGGCCACCAGCTCTCCGGCAACCATTTCGTGGTTGCCAGCGTGCCGTTTCTGGATACCTCGCTGGCGCTGGGGGACATCGTGGAGTGTGTCACAGTTGGTGGCCAGTTCCACGTGGATCGCGTGGTGGTGCGCGGCGGTGCCTCGACGGTGCGTATCCTCCCAGCGACGGAGGCTCCACTGCAGCTCGCCGAGACGTTGCTTGCGTTCGGCTGCCGGGTGGAGATGGGGCCGGGTGGGATGCTCGCGGCGTCTATAGGCCCGGATGCCCCGAAGGATGGTATCCGCGAGTGGCTGGAAGGCCTTGAAACCCAGGGCATCATTTCGCTCGCGTAGGTAGTGTGGGCGCCATGAGCGTCTACATTTCCTCCGAAGAGCTGCGCGAACTGATTCGCACCGGCGAAAAGCTCACTTTATTGGCCGCGCTGTGGGATGCGCGCGCGGGCCAGGCACGGTCCACGTTTCACGCTGCGCACATCCCCACCGCCCAGTTTTGTGACATGTCGGTGCACCTCGTGGGCACACCTACAGCGCAGGTAGGCCGTAATCCGTTACCGTCGCTGGAGCGGTTGAGTGAAACGTTCGGCTTCTGGGGCATTGCGGAGGATCGCCCAGTGATTGTGTATGACACCGGCCATGGCGTCTTCGCTGCCCGTGTTTGGTGGACTTTGCGTTGGGCGGGTGTCCGCAACGTGCGCATCCTTGACGGTGGGTTCGCCGCGTGGGAAGCGCTCGGCTTTGACACAGTTGCTGGCCCGGGCCCTGTCAACGTCCATTCGGAGCTTGTCGCGCAGCGTGGCCAGGCACCCACGATCGACGATGTGCACGATTACAAGGGCCTGCTTATCGACGCTCGCCAGCCCAACCGCTACCGTGGCATCAAAGAACGTTTAGATAAAAAAGCGGGCCACATCCCGGGGGCACGGAACCTGCCCGTGCAGGACGTCTTTGACAGCAATGGCATGGTGAAACCCTCGGATGAGATCTTGGAACGCTTCGCCCAATTGGGTGTCACTCACACCACCGATCCCGCCTCGGCGGTTGTCTATTCCGGTTCCGGCAACCACTCTGCCAAGTTGCTTGCCGCCGCGGTGCACGCGGGGTTGCCGATGCTCACCCACTACATCGGTGGCTGGTCCCAGTGGGCCGCGGACGTAACAAACCCAGTTTCACGCGAAATCTAGGCCTGAGCGCTGGGCTTCGGGTGAAGGATTTAACACTCTGAGCCTGCCCTACCCGGCAAAAGCCCAGGTCACACGCGCTTGTGGGGTTAAATCCTTCACCCCCACAAAGTGCGCCTACCCAGCAATGTCCCCACGCCCGATAAAGTGCTAACCAATGGGTTTTGTTTTGTTAACGCTTTCCGTGCTCGCCCTGATCGGGGCGAGCCGTTTGTGGCGCGCGGAATCCCGGCACAAAGCACTGAGCAAAAAGCGGGACAAAGCGCTCGCTAGAACTACGCCTGCTGAACCTGCCCCGAGATCCACCCACGGCCGTAAGACCCGCAAGTCCCACAAGCCCCACAAACTGTCGCGCCGGGCACGCCGGGACTGGGCCACCGCCAACGGCTTTACCTACACCGCCGAAGATGAATTCCTGCAGGACGAATGGACCCGCGGTGCTGCCGCCAGCGGAGCCCCCATTAAGGACGTCTTGACGGGCACTAAGTTTGGCCATGAAACCCGTATCGCTGATATCGCAGGCACGACCGTTATCGGAATGGGAACGGGCATGGCTAGCGATGTTGTTGTGGACATGCGTCGGCTCCCACTGACTCAGCAGCTCTCCGAGGACCTCGTCGAGGTCGCTCAAATCGAAGGGTTTGCTGTCTTCGCGTCGGAGGGTGGTCCGGCGGAACGAATGCTGGATATCCGCGTCCGCACGGCTTTGGAGCAGCTTCCGCCGCAGGTTGACGCGGTCTGTTTCGAGTCGGAGTGGGTGCTCGCGGAGTTCGACGACGTGACAGATTGGGACGCGGTTTTTGCTCCGCTCGCCCTCCTCGCCGACACCGCGCGCACCCTTCCGCCTGAAATATGGCCGCGGCTTGAACTCGCAGGCACGTCGCGTGAGATGGGCGAGCCCGTGCTTATCGACATCGCATCTCACCCCACCCCTTCCCACCACTTCCATCCCGCCATTACGCGTCCTGAGGAACCCTTGGAGATGCCCACGCGGCTGACCGGCGGGGTGAAGGGGGACATCACAGACCATGAGGTGGGGTCTGATGAGGTCAATGCGATTGGGACTGGCCAGGAAGATCCTCAGCCAAACGACGGCACTCGGGTCGCGCGCAAACTTGATCCGCCGTCTATTTTCGATGACTAACTCGGGGTGGCTAACCTTGGAGGCATGAGTGCCACATCTATTGACGCCACGGCTAAGGCCCGCCTTGCTGAGCTTGTGAAGGAGCTCGCTGTTGTTCATGGTCGAGTGACTTTGAGTTCCGGTAAAGAAGCTGACTACTACGTTGATCTCCGTCGTGCCACGTTGCACCACGAGGCCAGCCGCCTCATCGGTTCCCTCGTACGCGAACTGACTGCTGACCTGGACTTTGATGCGGTTGGTGGTCTCACCTTGGGTGCTGATCCGGTGGCTACGGCTGTGATGCATGCGGATGGCCGTCCGATTGATAGCTTCGTTGTCCGCAAGGAAGCGAAGAAGCACGGGATGCAGCGTCGCATTGAGGGGCCGTCGATTAAGGGTAAGCGTGTCTTGGTTGTGGAGGACACCACAACTACCGGTAATTCACCGCTCACCGCGGTGGAGGCGTGCCGGGCCGAGGGTGCTGAGGTCGTTGCGGTTGCGACCGTGGTGGACCGCGAGACTGGTGCTGACAAAGTGCTCCACGATGCCGGTTTGGAGTACCGCTTCCTGCTTGGTTTGAACGACCTTGGCCTCGCCTAATCCTGCTGAGTCCACCCCGACCGACAAAGGACCAACGGACAAGGGACCAGCGAACAAGGGGCCAATGGATAAGGGGCCAACGGAGTGGAATGAGGGCCGGCATGGCGTCGGTCCGTGGGAGGGCGAATGGCCCACTGACCCGCGTTTCGACCCTCAGTTTTTGGAGCACGGCGATAGCCGCAACGTTGTTGACCAGTACCGCTACTGGTCGATGGAGGCTATCCGGGCGGATTTGGATCAGCGCCGCCACCCGTTTCATGTTGCGATTGAGAATTTTGAGAATGACATGAATATCGGCACCGTCGTCCGCACCGCAAATGCGTTTTTGGCGGAGGCGGTTCACATTGTGGGGCGGCGTCGTTGGAATCGCCGAGGTGCGATGGTGACGGACCGTTATCAACACATCATTCATCACGACACCGTCGCAGATTTGGTTACGTGGGCCACCGAACGGGGCCTCTCCGTGGTCGCCATTGATAACACGCCCGGTTCAGTTCCCCTAGAAACTGCTGAAATCCCGCGAAATTGTGTGCTCCTTTTCGGTCAAGAAGGCCCGGGCATCACTTCTGAAGCCCAGGACGCGGCGTTGATGACCTGCTCGATCGCGCAATTCGGCTCGACGCGCTCGATCAATGCGGGGGTGGCCGCAGGAATCGCGATGCACACGTGGGTACGCCAGCACGCCACGCTTGACGACGCCTGGTAGCTCCCCACACCACCCTAAGACCACTCGCAGTCTCACAAATGGCATCACTTTGCCGATTCCTGCCGCGGTCCCCGAGACTCCAGCGGCTTTTGCAGTTCCCGATGCGCTTGCAGTTCGAGAGGCTGCTGCAGTTTCCGAGGTCCCGCGAGTGTGTGCATATGTGTGAAAAGTGAAGCGGACAAATTTGTCGGCTAAGGAACGAGCGATGCTCTGACCTGGATTTATGCTTCCGTAGAGGGCGGACGCAGAGTGTGTCCACCTGGTACCGCGCCGTTCACGCAGGTGAAGGCTTGAGAAGAAAGCAGACGGACAAATATGTCCTCATGAAGTTTCAGCTATGTATGTGCTTCCATGTGTGTGCTTCTCGTGGGTGCGAGAAGGTCATGCTGGGATCATTCCGGGATTGCGTTGCGTTCCAGGTTGCTAGGGGATAGTGGCTAGACCGAACAGTAAGGAAGAAAGGGAGGGAAGGGAAGAAAAGGAGGGAAGAAAAAGAGGGAAGGAAAGAAAATGCAGGGGAAGCGGGAAGAACGGATGTTGGCTCCCTGTATTGAAAGAGAGTAGATAATAGATAAGGGTCTATAGATAAGAATCTATAGAGAAGGATCTATTGAGAGCACACCAAAATGAGGCCGAGGCAGGGCCGAGAGAAGGAGGCAGCGTGGTACGCACGAAGTCATCTGTTTCCGACTCCGCTGAGATGTGGGCATATCGCGCGGACCTTGCAGAGGCAGCGGTAGCTGAACGTCATGCTTCGCCATTGTGGCGATTGCCGCGAACAAACCTGGCGGTGGTTGCATGGCCTGCAACGCCACGTGAAAAGGCCTTTGTCACGTGGCATTACTGGTGGCAGGCGCACTATTTGGATTGTTTGGTGGATGCGGAGCGTCGTCAGTCGACCAAAGCTCGTCGCGCGAACATTTCGCGGACGATTCGGGGGATCCGGATTCGCAACCATGGGAATCTGACTCGTAACCGTTATTACGACGATAAAGCCTGGCTGGCATTGGCGTTAGGGCGGGCCGGGGAAGAAAACCAAGCACGGCGCGAAGTACTTGCAGATCTAGAGAAACCGACGGTGAAAACAGCGGGGCTGCCACCACAGTCAAAGCTGCCGAAGTTGCCGAAGCTGCTGCGGGGGCTGAGGAAACCTGGCCAGCCAGGCTTATCGAAGGTGACGCGGTTGTGGCGTCGGCCGAAGACACGATTCCGCCCGCTGGAGGAACTCGAGTTCAACATCCTCGCAGGCCTGGACAATGTCATCGGGGTTTTGCCATGGCGGACAGATGAGAACTTCTTCAACGTCCCGGCGAATGGTCCGGCGGCGATCATGATGGCGAGGAGTGGGCGTCTGGATAAAGCTCGTGAAGTTATGGGCTGGATCTTTGACAACGTCATGGCGGATAACGGGCTTGTGCAGGACGGAATTCGTCTGCACGCGGATGGTCCACGGACAACGGATATCTCCTACACCTACAACCAAGGCACGGTTTTGGGGGCGGCACTGGAAATCGCGATTGCACTAGACAATCAGGAAGCCGGAAATGCTGATGAAGCTTCCGGGGATGCGCAGATGTTTTACATCGCCCGGATCCACGACTTGGTGCGGGCTGTGGCAAAACACTTGGCTACGCCTGCCGGAGTGATTGATAATCAGCGGGACTGCGCACCCAATAAGGGTGGGGATGGCGCTCTGTTTCAGGGGATTCTTGTGCGCTATCTTGCAGACGTGGCGGTGCGTCTCCCGGATACGACGGCGGCGGGCCGGGCTGCGAAGAAGGAAGCGGCACGACTTGTTCTGGCGTCGGCCGCTGCGATGTGGAATAACCGCCTTGAAGTGGACGGATTGCCTGTTTTTCCGGTGCGTTGGGTGGAGGGGGCGAGGTTGCCGCATATTTATGGGGGCGGGGGAGCGTCGATAAGCAAGGCCCCTGAAATTCCGGAACGCGATCTTTCTGTGCAACTTTCTGGCTGGATGTTGCTCGAGGCGGCAGCGCGGGTCGCGCAAAGCGGGCATACTGGTTAACGTAACCGCATTCGAGTGAGAGGACTCTTCATGCCTATTGCAACCCCTGAGGTTTATAACCAAATGCTTGATACGGCCAAGAAGGAAGGTTTTGCTTTCCCGGCCATTAACTGCACTTCCTCGGAGACCATCAACGCTGCGCTACGTGGTTTCGCTGAGGCGGGCTCTGACGGCATCATTCAGTTTTCTACTGGTGGCGCTGAATTTGGTTCCGGTCTGTCGGTGAAGAACAAGGTTGTGGGTGCGGAGGCTCTCGCGGCGTTTGCTCACAAGGTGGCAGAGCAGTACGACATCAACGTGGCGCTGCACACGGATCACTGCCAGAAGGAAGTTCTGGACGAGTATGTGCGCCCGCTGATCGCGATTTCGCAGGAGCGCGTGGACCGTGGTGAGCTGCCGCTGTTCCAGTCGCACATGTGGGATGGTTCCGCGATCCCGATCGATGAAAATCTGGTGATTGCGCAGGAGCTGCTGGAGAAGGCTCGTAAGGCGAACATCATTCTCGAGGTTGAGATTGGTGTTGTCGGTGGTGAAGAGGACGGCGTTGAGGCGAAGGCCGGCGCGAACCTGTACACCTCACGCGAGGACTTTGAAAAGACCATTGATGCGATTGGTACCGGTGAGAAGGGCCGCTACCTGCTGGCAGCTACCTTTGGCAATGTGCACGGCGTGTACAAGCCGGGCAACGTGAAGCTGCGCCCCGAGGTTCTGGACATGGGCCAGAAGGCGGCAGTGGAGAAGCTTGGCTTGTCTGCTGGTGAGCGTCCGTTCGACTTCGTGTTCCACGGTGGTTCCGGTTCTGAGCCGGAGAAGATCGCCGAGTCCCTGACCTACGGCGTGGTGAAGATGAACGTGGACACTGATACTCAGTACGCGTTTACGCGCCCGGTCGCTTCCCACATGTTTGAGAACTACGATGGCGTGCTGAAGATCGACGGTGAGGTAGGTAACAAGAAGGCCTACGATCCGCGTTCGTACCTGAAGAAGGCTGAGCAGTCCATGTCCGAGCGCGTTGTTCAGGCGTGCCAGGATCTGAAGTCTGTGGGCAAGTCTGTTTCGCGGTAATTAGCGTTGTACCGTCAAGGTCAGGCCAGTGAGGGCCTGGCCTTTTCTATTGCGAAGAACACATGTGATGCCGATGGTTAGACAAACAAATCGCGTGCGTATGACCACGCGTGAGCGCATGGCTGCTGTTGAGGACTCGCTTGAAGCGCGTCTGAAGCGAGTGGCTCAGCGGTTCTTTCCGGCGCTCCGGGTGGGGGTTGCGGCGGGGATTGCGTATGCCATTGCGTTTGAGTGGGTTGGTCACGGGCAGCCTTTTTTCGCGCCGATCAGTGTGGTCATCATCGTCGGGTTGTCCGGTGGTGATCGGATCAAGCGTGCCTTGGATATGTCGCTTGGGTGCATCCTGGGCGTGTTGGTCGGTGACCTTGTGTTCGCACCGCTTGGCCCGGGTGGGTGGCAGATTGCGGCGGCGGTGTGTGGGTCGATGTTGTTTGCGTCGTTCTTTTCTAAGTCGATGTTGGTGGCAAATCAGGTAGCCATTGGTTCGATTTTGATTTCCACGATCATGCCGCCTGACGCCGCTGTCACAGGGTTTGATCGTGCGGTTGACGCGTTTATTGGGTCGGCGGTGGGCCTTGCGGTTGTTGCGCTTGTGCCTTCTGCGCCGTTCGCTGCAGCCCGCCAGGAAATTTCCAAGGTTCTTTCCATTTTGAGCTCAGTGCTTGACGACGTCTCTGCCGGCATCTCCCACCAAGACCCCTCCGAACTGGCCCTGGCGTTGGAGGCGATTCGTGGTACGCAATCCGATATTGATGCCATGG